>NZ_JBVVAK010000009.1:0-117522 GCF_055792825.1 Microvirga sp. GN3 | reverse complement strand
GGCCGCTGCAGCCGCAGCACCAGTTCGATCAGCTCTTCCTTCGTCAGGCGCTGCAAATCAGTGCGATCCATGGCCCCATGGATTCAGGAATTGCGCCTGATGACAAGGGCGTGGGTAATTACTGTCTTTGGTTGATAATGCCGGCGTGTCAATGGGAACAGTTCTTGCGCTGGCCCCAAGGTCGTCCGTACGGCCCTGCAGGATGCCTCTTCGGTCGCCGGCCTGCTCGTCACCACCGAGGCCATGGTGGCCGAGCTGCCGAAGAAGGAAGCCGCTCCGGCGATGCCCGGCGGCGGCATGGGCGGCGGCATGGGAGGCATGGACTTCTAACGTAGACACGTGCGGTGCGGGGCCCTGGAGAAATCCGGGGCCTCGCTTTATGGCCTGCCGGCCTCTCACCGAACAGCTGCGGCTGCTGACTGTGTCGCAGCACGGGAGCCTCGGATCCTTATTGGATCATTGCCTGGATTGATCCGAGGCCTCTCCAGGCAACTCCACCTATTCATAAACCTTGGGAAAGAACGGATTGCACTGGCGCCAAGCTGCCGGGGCCTACAAGAGTAGTCCTGAGCCCAGCGAGAGCGCGGCTTGCCAGCCGCGCTCTCGCGGTAGGGTCGTTTCAGTCTATCCCTTGGAAACGCACCGCTGCATGACCCGTGCGAGCCGTTGCGAAAATGCCCTCGCATCCGCCGGCAACTCGCCATCAAGGATTCGTGCCTCGTCCAGCAGGAGATGCGCGGCATCTTCACGGAGTGTCTGCTCGGCATCTCCGAGATCCGCCAGGGCGACAATGAGGTTGTGGTGTGGGTTGATCTCTAAGATTGGTTTTGCGGCCGATCCCAGTTGTCCTGCCCGTGCCAGGAGCCGTTCCAGCTGCCGGTCCATGCCGGTCTCAGATGCTACCAGACAGACGGCGCTTTCCGTGAGACGCTCGGAAGCGCGGACATCGGCGACGGTATCCCCGAGGGTTGCCTTCACAACTTGAATGAAGCGCGTTACCGCCTCCGTTGCCGGCGCGTCTGCATTGTCCTCGGAATCAACCAACGGGATGAGCGCCAGATCCGCGGCGCCCCGGGTGACGGACTTGAACGGCTTGCCCTCGTAGTCGACGCCGGCCGTGACCCAGAAGCTGTCGACGGCATCCGGAAGCAGAAGGACTTCAATGCCACGCGCCCTGAAGCCTTCAAGCTGAGGAGAGGCCTCGAGACGCGCAAGATCAGTTCCTGTCACATAGTAGATGGCCGTCTGGTTCTCCTTGAGGGAGCCGATATAATCCTTGAGCGAGCGCCACCCGTCTCCGGAGGCAGTCGTCTTGAACCGCGCCAGTCCCAGCAATATCGAGCGCCGCTCGAAGTCCTCATAGAGCCCTTCCTTCAGCACCGGGCCGAAGGTCTCCCACACCTTGGTATAGGCTTGCGGATCGTTCTGCGCGAGCTTCTCGAGCTCGCTGAGCACCCGGTTGGTGACGCCTTTCTTGATCGCAGCCAGAAGAGGGCTCTCCTGGATCATCTCGCGCGAGACGTTGAGCGGCAGATCGGCCGAGTCGATGAGCCCGCGCACGAAACGCAGGTAGCGTGGGACGAGCTCGGCCTCCTCGGTGATGAAGATCCGCTTGACGTAAAGCTTCATCCGCCCGTGGCGATCGGGATCGAACAGATCGAAGGGCTTGGAGCTCGGCACGAAGGCCAGGGCCGTGTACTCGTGGCGGCCCTCGGCCCGGAAGTGCACCGTCAGGGCCGGCTCATCGAACTGATTAGCCACGCTGCGGTAGAAGTCGGTGTACTCCTCGGCCGTGATCTCGGCTCTTGGCTTCACCCAGAGAGCCGCTCCATCGGCGACTTCCTGCGGCTCCGCCCCGGGCTTCTCGACAAGAGAGATCGGCACGGGGACATGCCCCGACTGCTCCTTGACAATGCGCTCAAGCCGGTAGCGGTCGATGTAGGATGTGGCATCCTCCATCAGGTGCAGGATCACCCGAGTGCCGCGGGTCGGCGCCTCATCCAACGCGATCGCCGCGACCGTGTAGGAGCCCTTGCCATCGGAAGACCACACCGTCGCCTTGTCACTGCCGGCCCGGCGTGAGATGACATCAACCCGCTCGGCCACCATGAAGGCCGAGTAGAAGCCGACACCGAACTGCCCGATCAGCTGGGCTCCTTCGCCGCCCTGAGCGGCCTGAATCCGCTCCATGAAGGCTTTCGTGCCCGAGCGGGCGATGGTGCCGAGCGCCTCGACCATCTCGTCCCGATTCATGCCGATGCCGTTGTCCTCGATAGTGAGGCGGCGGTGGTCGGCATCGATCAGCAGCGTGATCCGAGCCTTGGGATCATCGCCGAGCAGGGCGGGATGGGCGATCGCCTCGTAGCGCAGCTTCTCGCAGGCATCGGCCGCGTTCGAGATCAGCTCGCGCAGGAAGATGTCCTTGTCGGAATAGACAGAGTGCACCATCAGGTGCAGCAGCTTGGCGACATCGGCCTCGAAGGTGTGGCTCTCAGGGGCGGGCGTGGTGTCAGCAGTCGTCATGGCATGCAATGAATGGTGTTGGTCGGGCGGCGATGAGATGGCGGCCTACAGTCAAGATTTCAAGGCTTGGATCAACCCCGGATGAGGCAGCACCTCTGAGATATGGTTGCCGTCGGCTAGCGTGCCGAGCGGAACCGCTCGAAGGCGGTGATCCTCTGGGTGTAGGGCTCGACCTCGCGCCGGTAAACCTCGCGCCGGAGAAAGGCGAGTTCGGCCTCGCCGGCCTCCTCGTCAACCTCCACCCACCACGATTTCGGCCGGCCGTCGGTGCCGTCGTTCCAGCGGTATCCTCGCGCCTTCAGTACATCCTTCATGTCGAACGGGCTGGCCTCGGCCCAGATGCGCAGGAGCACCTTTCGTGCCGAGGTTAGCAGATGCCCGAAGGGGAGCCCGGCCTCGGAGGGCAGGGGGGAGGCCAGCACCTCGAGCAGGGCGTGGCAATCCCCGACGGCCCGGTGCCCCTGGTGGAACCAGCCGCTCTGGGTCAGGAGGTACCCGAGCTTCGATCCCTCAAAGCCGAACCCGCTCCAGGCGATCTCGGAATGGGAGCAGGCCCAGGCCTTGACCTAGAAGCCCCTGGACAGGCGCTCACAGAAGGGGCGATCGAAGCGGGCATTGTGCGCGATAATGAGATCCGCCGCCTCAATGAACCGCTCGACCGCCGCAAGATCGAGCGCCTGGCCCGCAACCATCTCGGGCGTGATCCCGGTCAGGCGGGTGATCTCCGGGCTGATCGGCACGCTCGGCTCGCGCAAGCCATTGAACGTGCCGATCACGTCCCCGATCCGGTCTTCCTCATTGTACAGAAAGGCGACCATGCCAAGTTCGATGACTTCGTCCCGTGTGTGATCGAGGCCCGTGGTTTCGGTGTCGACGATGACGGCGATCTTCTCGCTTTCACAAGGCCCACGCGAAACGACGACAGGCCGGGGCTGCAAGCGGCGGAGAACGCGATAGTCACCGGTTGCTTCCAGCATCCGGGCAGCAGTCTCATGATCAGGAGCTGTGAAGGATTCGCGGCGTGGCCTGGCCTTGACGATGATCTCGTCCGCGGGCTTTCGGATCGGGCTTGGCGGTGCGTCGTAGTCCAAGAAAAGATCGGCTTGGCCTCGCATTCCCGCACCTTCCACCTGTGGCAACAGGCTCATGCGTGAGCCTGGCGGGGCAGATTAGAAGGTGCGGGTCGCCAGATCGTTAATGCACAAGGTCATGAGGGAGGGAGTAAAACCGTGGAGTGGGTGGTTTGTCCTCCATCCGTGCGGGCCAATCAGATAAAGATTGAAATGGGAGCACCTTGAAACTGGTCCGGGTTTACGATCTGACTCTTGTTTTCCCGGAAGCCCAATACGATTTCACGTGGTCCTGACGATGAATCGGACCCATGACCATTCATTTCCCCTTCGACAATACCTACGCACGCTTGCCTGACAGATTCTACGCGCGCGTAGAACCGACATCTGTGACGGCTCCGAGGCTCATCCGGCTGAACCGAGGTCTCGCCTTACAGCTCCGCCTCGACCCCGATCGCCTCTCCAGTCCTGATGGGGTTGAGCTTCTGTCTGGCAACTGGGTTCCGGATGCGGCGGAGCCTATCGCCATGGCCTATGCCGGGCACCAGTTCGGGCAATTCGTACCGCAACTCGGTGACGGCCGGGCCATTCTTCTCGGTGAAGTGGTTGATCGAGACGGCATCCGCCGGGACATTCAGCTCAAAGGTTCAGGTCCGACACCTTATTCGCGCCGCGGTGATGGGCGTGCGGCGTTGGGGCCTGTTCTGCGCGAATACCTCCTCAGTGAAGCGATGGCGGCACTTGGGCTACCGACAACGCGGGCGCTCGCCGCCGTCTTGACGGGAGAGACGGTTGTCCGCGAGACGCTGCTTCCCGGGGCAGTTCTCACCCGGGTGGCTTCGAGTCATATCCGGGTCGGCACATTCCAGTTCTTCGCAGTCCGGCAGGATGTGGAGGGATTGCGCCTCCTTGCGGACTACGTCATCGGCCGGCACTACCCACAGGCTTCCGAAAGTGACCGGCCCTATCGCGCACTCCTGGACCAGGTCATTGCGGCCCAGGCAGATCTCATTGCCCGTTGGCTGCACGTCGGCTTCATCCATGGTGTCATGAACACCGACAACATGTCCATCGCGGGCGAGACGATCGACTATGGTCCATGCGCTTTCATGGACGCCTATGATCCTGCAACGGTCTTCAGCTCCATCGACCAGCACGGCCGCTATGCCTACGGCAACCAGCCGCGCATCGGCCTCTGGAACCTAACCCGGCTGGCCGAGGCGCTTTTGCCGCTCCTGTCCGAGGACCAGGAGAAGGCTGTCGCGGAAGCGAATGAGGCGCTCGAAGCCTTCTCAGGTAAGTTTGAGGCAGCCTATCACGCAGGGCTCAGGCGCAAGCTCGGGCTGCTGACGGAACGCGAGGAGGACCCGACGCTCGCCGGGGATCTTCTGAAGGCCATGGCCGAGAACCAGGCGGACTTCACCCGGACTTTCCGGCGGCTGAGCGATGCCGCTGCCGGACCCGAAGCGGACGAGGCCGTCCGAGACCTCTTCATCAACCCGCTTGCTTACGATGCCTGGGTTGCTCGCTGGCGCGAGCGGCTGAGCCAGGAACCGCAAGACGCTGCAACCCGCCAAGCTGCCATGCGAGCCGTCAATCCGGCCTATATCCCTCGCAACCACCGCGTGGAGGCTGTGATTCAAGCTGCGGTGGAACGGAACGACTTTGCTCCCTTCGAGGAACTTCTGATGGTCCTCTCGCAGCCCTATGAGGATCAGCCGACGTTTGCTCACTACGCCGACCCGCCGGAGCCGAGCGAGCGCGTCTATCGGACGTTCTGTGGAACGTGAGGCGGGACAAACTACAAGCCCCCAGACTTGATTATTGGCAGCTCAGGATCGAGAACGCCTGCGCTTTTGGCAATCAACCCCAGCCTTTGATCCCCATCAGCCTGTCTTTGGGCCCAGGCGTCTCGGGCGCACCTCGAGATGACGGCGGGAGATCAGACCGATGCTACCCAGAGGAGCCCAATGGGTCCACCGCGTTTCCGGTCCCCAGTGCCATTGCCCATGCGGGGTCAAACCAAGGCGGTGGCCCTGCGCCCCAATATCAACGCCGATTGGCACACGAGTGACGCTCTGGTGCTCCCATTCGTGACGTTGGTACCGGATCTCCCGTCGGCAGTGGGGGCAGCGTGACGCGAGAACCTTTCTGAAGGGCCATGGACTGTCTGCGAGGTCAGAAAGAGCCACTTGAGCCCTGGCATACGCTGTCGCATAACCCGGCATTGCCTGGATCGCCTCAACGTCGATTAACTTTCTCTGGGGCGTTTCGGCCCTGTAGGCGAGGAGGACCCTCTTCCGGCAGGTGCGATGCCAACACTGGTCTTCACGAAGCACGAGCGTGACGATCCCATGTCGGCCATTCCCATACCAGTGGAGCTGACCGCTGAGCGCACCAGAGACAAATTCAGGGATGCTCAGCGACAAGCCATCGATATGCACCTGCGCGTCTGGCTGACCATCCTGATCTTTCCCGATCGCGGTCCTGAAGGCCGGCAGAGACGGATCGGGCTTAAGCCAGTAGCGATGCAAGGCTGCGGGCTCGTGAGCAACCAGCCAAAGGGCACGGATGCCTGAGGCTGCATAGCGCTCCTGCCGCTGACGGTAGGTTTCCTCCCCCTGCAGCTGGACCTGGGCCTCAAGGGCGATACTCCATGACTTGCCGGGCCGGCGGCACAGGACGTCAGCCCGCCAGTCCTGACCATCCGGCGTCCTCCCCGATTGCTCTGGGAGCGCGTCCCAACCTGCGGCTCGGGCTCCCATCAGGCTCTGTGCTTTGATGTGAAGATGAAGGTCGCTTTCCTTTGCCCCTACAAAAGTCTGTCCAGGAGGATGAGCGAAGAACCGTGTTCCCAGGCGGGAGACCTTAGGGATGGCTCGTCCTTTCCCATGAGGCATCCACGCATCGCGGTTTCGTGCTGACCTCAGGCACTCCCAGTCGTGATCGGTCATTAAGGGAGCTACAAGAGGTTCTCCTGAGTGGGTGTAGGCGAGCAGCGGCATGGTCCATGCTTATACTATCTCGAGATGTTTGTATGGCGCCGCTCTCTAGGATCGCCTGCGCTCACAGCATAGAGGTACTGGCTTCGCTATTGATCACGTTCCGGAGTATGTTGCGAGCGCAGATAGCAGCCTTGCGCAGAAGCTGTTTCAGCTTGGCGAAGGTCTGCTCGACTGGTTCAACTCCGATGGGTCGGGGCGGAGGTCCGTCCCGAGGGTGACGCTGTTCGCAACACCAACTTGCCCGTGGTCTCGCCCGCCTCCAGAGTTCGATGCGCTTGAGCCACATCGTTCAAGATAAAAGAACGTACCTTTGGCGCTTGAATGCTCCCTGCTTCTATCCAGGCGGTGAGATCATTCACAGCAGTGTGCAGCAGGTCGGTGCGGCCAAAGAGAAATGACAAGTTGAACGCCACCACGCCTTTGTTCTCGCTTGTCATCACCAGTGGATTGAAGCGCGGCATCCGCAGCATTCCAAGGACGGCCTTGAGGTAGTTGAAGCGCCCACCCTGTTTGGGCAGCAAAGTATGAAAGCCATAAACCAATAGCTTCCCCGTGGGCTTCAGATGCGCATAGCTTTGCGCCAGGGTTTCAGGGCCGTTTGCATCAAAGACCAAGTCGTATCCGTCAGGGCAGAGGCGCTTGGCTTCCAGCCAGAGCGGCTGAGTGGATTTGTCGATCACGGCGTTTGCGCCAAGCTGTCGCACATATTCGACCTTGTGACTTCCTCCCACTACGCCGGTTACGTGCAGATTGTGCAACTTGCACAGTTGTATGAGCGCCGAACCCACTCCGCCGCCAGCCGAATGCACAAGCACCCTCATGCCGGGCCGGATCACCACGTTCTGCAACAGCCCATGATATGCAGTCAGGTATACGGCCAGGAAACCGGCGGCTGCCTCGAAATCCAGAGCCTGAGGCTTAGGCCACACCAGGTCTGCCGGGGCACACACATGCGTGGAATACCCGTTGAAGAGAGTGACGCCAAACACCGGGTCGCCGGGCTTCACATGCTCGACCTCATGGCCAACCTCTTCCACCCAACCTGAGTATTCGAAGCCGGGCGTGATCGGCCAGCCCACAAATCGGCGCGCCGACTCGTACACGCCCCACCGCACACAGATGTCGGCGTAGTTCACCCCCACTGCCTCGGTGCGGATCAGAACCTGCCGATCGCCAGGTTTCGGCACTGGATGACTTTCGAGCCGAAGCTGCTCGTAACCGCCAGCCTTGTGAATGACCACTTTGTACATGGGTTCTGACGGCATCATCGTTCCGCCTACAGTTTCGGCCTGGAGTTCCTGTGCTGCCCCTGGAGCCATTTATCTTGTGTGTCGGCGCAAGGCTCCGACGATTGGTCCTATGGGCATGAGCGAGCCCATCCGCTCCAATGAGGGGGCATAGAGGCTGGAGACACTTCCGTCCAGGAACAGAGCATTGTCACAGTCCAACTCATCCCGGAACAAGCGAGCGAAGGTGCTGAACGTGACCGGATCTTCCGAAATCGCGAACACGACCGTGCCTTGGCCTCTCACACCAATGCCATTTCGGATCTTGCGCGAAGTACTTTGTTCTGAAAACTGAGGGTGGATTTGCCCGTTGATGACGAGCATCGGACCCGATTGGGTGGCAAAATCTGGCCTGATATTCTGCTTCAGAAAAGCGCCTGTCTCGAGGACGCCTGCCTGACGGCCTTTGACATAGAAGATGCCGTTCGGTTTGAGATGGAAGTTTCCGGGACCGCTCCTTGTGTTGGCCGCCTTCAGCTCCTTTCCATCCTCGACGTAAAGTCCCACGGGCGAGCGATCCTCACGGTACATGCCGGCGTTCATCGCGAAAGCGACGCGTGAACCCTCCGGTGTCTCTTTCAGCCGATCGAATGAGCCCAGCACATTCCCGTCCGGCCCGCGCCAGAACAGCCTCACCTCGTATTTTCGGAGATCCGCCGTGCAGATCACGAAGGTGCTGTCGGCATATTGGATTGGCCGACATGGTTCTCCATCAGGCTGAGCCGCCGCTCGTCCGGTCAGCAGTCCAACCGAACCGAGGATTGCAACCAACATGATGGCCGTCCAGGAAAGCGACCGACCCGGAGTGAGTCTGATCGATATCATTTGCTGCCGAGGTCCTTTCAGCATCCGAGATACCGTTCCCGCAGGTGAGCGCGGAAGATCTCTGCAGTGAGCGGACGCCCGGTTGCGGCAACCAGAAGCTGATCGGTGCTCATCAGGCTTCCCTTCCCATGAACGTTGGAGCGCAGCCAGGTCCGAAGCGGCGTGAAATCGCCCTTCGCCAAACCCGGAAGGATCTCCGCATCGGTCTGACACGCCGCCCTGAAAAGTTGGGCCGCCGTCATGGCGCCAAGCGTGTAGGTCGGGAAGTAGCCCCATGCCCCGCCGGGCCAGTGGATGTCCTGCAGGCAGCCCAGGCTGTCGTTGGGCACCGTGAGACCAAGGAGTCTTCTGACCTCGTCGTTGAAGACGGAAGGTAGATCCTGGATCTGGAGGTCGCCGGCAATCAGCGCCTTCTCGAGCGTGTACCGGACCAGGATGTGAGCCGGATAGGTGATCTCGTCCGCATCCACGCGGATGAAGCCCGGCTCCACCTTGGTCAGGATGCGATGGAGATTCTCCGGACTCCAGGCCGGGCCCTCTCCCTGGAAAGTCTCCCGCACGAGCGGAGCGAGATCGGTGACGAACTCCCAGCTCCGGCAGGCCTGCATCTCGATGAGCAGGGACTGGCTCTCATGCAAGCTCATGCCGCGCGCAAGCCCGACCGGCTGACGGCGCCACGTCTCCGGGCGGCCCTGCTCATAGAGCGCGTGCCCGGTCTCGTGAAGTGCGCCCATGAAGTTGGCCTCGCTGTAGCGGGTGGTGATCCGGACATCGCCCGTGGATCCGCCGCAGAACGGATGCAGGCTCACATCGAGCCGCCCCCGGCTAAAATCGAACCCGGCGGCCTTCATCAACCGCTCGCCGATGCGTCTTTGATCATCGACAGGGAAGGGGCCGTCGAGCGGCTGGATGGCAGGAAGCCCCTTCTGGCGCTCCTGTGCCTCCTGGATCAGGGCCGGCAACTCGGCACCGAGTTCGGCAAAGAGGGGGTCAATGGCAGCTTGGCGAAGACCAGGGTCGTAGCTGTCAAGGAGGGCGTCGTAAGGGGACAGCCCCAACGCCTCGCCCTTGGCCTGGCCGATTTGCTGCTGGAAGGCGAGCACCTGCGACAGGTGCGGCAGGAGCAGGGTGAAGTCGCCGTTCTGCCGGGCCTCGCGCCACACCAGCTCCGCCCGGGAGACGGCTCTGGAGCTGGCCTCGACGAGGTCCGCCGGAACCGCGGCGGCATGGAGGTAGATGCGCCGCATCTCACGCAGGTTAGCGCGCTGCCACTCGTCGAGACAGTCGCTGTCCTGATCCGCCTGATCCAGGAGGTCGCCCGTGTCGAGTGCGGAGAGGAGCTCGTGGGCAATGCCCTTGAGGGTCGCAAGCTGATCCGAGCGACCGTCAGCAGCTCCGTCCGGCATCAGGGTTTCGGCATCCCATTGCAGAATGCCGATCGCATCCTCGATCGAGCTGATGCGGGCAAAGCGTTCTTCCAGCGTCTTGTAGGCTTGCATGGGGGCGTGAATTCCGTTTCGGGTTGATCTCGCGGGCTGCTGTGTGGGTGGAGTAAATCCTCAGCCGGCACGGCTGAAAGCACCGGCTGCATTTGAGCCTGTCTCTGAGGCGCTGTTCCGCGCCTATTCCGGCTGCTTGTGGATCGGATCGACCCAGTAGACCTCCTCCGGCCGTTCGACCGGGTCCACATCGGTGATGTTCACCACGACGGCTTCGTTGTCACTGCGCACCAGGACGCATTCGAGAGACTCGTCGGGACTAGCGTTGATCTCCTGATGGGGCACGAAGGGCGGCACATAGATGAAATCTCCTGGTCCGGCCTCCGCGACGAATTCCAGCCGTTCGCCCCAGCGCATGCGAGCCTTGCCCCGCACCACGTAGATGACGCTTTCCAGCTCACCGTGGTGGTGCACTCCGGTCTTAGCATTCGGCTGGATCGAAACCGTGCCCGCCCAGATCTTCTGTGCGCCCACCCGCGCATGATTGATCGCGGCCTGCCGAAACATGCCCGGAGTCTGGGCCGTGTTCGGATCGAGGCGGTCGCCTTTTATCACTTGGACGCCATGATTCTTCCAGTGCTCGTGCTGATCATGGGCGTTGTCATGGCTGTGGTCTGTCATGGCACTCTCCGCCACGGTTTTGGCGTGTGTCCTTACTGAAGATTATGAGCATGGAGACCAGGAGTGAAGAGGTGAGCGCAAGCCTTCCGTGTGCCGCTGTACGGCTCGCCAGTCACATGCTCCATCAGGCGACGTGGGGTCCGTCTCGCCACAGACTTCTTGTCAAAACAAAGCTTTATGCGAAATGTTATCTCGTAAACTTGCCGAGTAAGATAGGCAACAAGACAGGCGCCTCCTCCACGAACCCGCGAAACAGCATACAGGCTACGATCGAACCTTTCCCTAGTTTCCGATGTTTACCAAGTTGACATAGCAGGTCGGAGTGCTCACCTTAGGAGCGACAAGTCCGATTTGGCGAGCAGCGTACAGGCGATCTCGCAGCGGACCTCGCTGGCCACCTGCCGGAACGTGTGGCCTTCGGCTTTCAGATGCCGGTGCAGGGTCCGGCGGGATACCGCGTAGCGGCTGGCGACCGTGTCAGCCGTACAGGGATCCCGGATGAGCTCGACCCGAAGCATGCGCCGCATCTCATCGGTGAGTAGCTTTCCCATCGCATCGGTCTAGCCTAATCAAAGCACCCGTGCTTGATCGAGTGGGTCACTCTCTTGACAGTTTGGGTCGCCGCTAAAATCCGCCGCATTCAAGCCCGAAGATCCCGCCTGTTGCCGGAAGTTCCGCCTGGCAACTTTCTCTCCCTCGGAGACTACGCTCCCTCCCAGATCCCCCACTGGCGAGGGAGCGTTTTCGTGAGAAAGGAGAGGCCGGAAATGGCACGATCTCCGGCCTCTCCCAGCCTGGTCCCGATCACCAGTCGGAGCCACCGCATCTCCAGGCAGGCAAACGATAGCCGGCTTTACATAGCTCTACATCAGGAGCGTTCGCCTATGTCGGCGGAAGGAGATCAAGCGAGAGCCAAGAGAGGGCTGAGAATACCTGATGAGTTCTCGGTCGGAACGGCCCTTGAAGCGCTTGCTCGAGCGATGAGGCGGTGGGGCTTTACTCTCCCAGTAGCCAAACGCTCGTCACACGCCGCCTTCCGCTGACGCGGCGGGAATACGGCTGTGAACATTCAGAAAGAAAAACCACCAGCTTATGCTGCGTGCCTTCTTGTGCCCAAGAGGATTAATCCTCGTTCGCCTAACCTAGTTGCTTTGGACTAGCCGCCAATATCTTAATCGAAAGGGGAGTTCTGGCATAAAATAATATCTGTTGCTCTGAATTATTGGAGGCCGAAATGCTCGTGGAGCCAGTCAGCCGCCCTAAGAGGAATGTAGCAAGTAGCAACGCAAGCTCGCCCGTGGGAACTAGAGGCATCGAAACAGCGATCGGCTGGTCGACCGAACATGAGTACCAACGGGATATCGTTGAATTTCTAGCTCATTGTTGGCAGAGGGACGCACGAGCCATTGACGAACTCACGTCGTGCAAACGCTGGAGTGAGTTAATTGTGGTGCAGTCCAGGTGGACCTGGGAAGCCGAACAGGACCATCGCACTATGCTGAGCAAAATCCTGCTCTACCCCTGGAAGATCCTGTTCCGCCCCGGGCAGGTTCACTAACAGTCAACAGCGCTCCACTACATCCCTCCTACCGCTGACGCGGGCGGGGATGAGGCTGCGCTAGTCGGGCCGTCGGAACGTCTTCCCCCTGGCGGCTCGGAGGGCTCGGGCGGCAGGTCTGGCTCCTCGCCAGGATCAGGCTCTACCTCTGGGACTGGCATCGGTATGTCAGGCAGCGGAGGCACAGGAATGTCCGGCTGCGGCGTAGCTGGGTACGGAATATCAGACATGTCAGGTAATTCCCTCATTGAGTTCCTGGAGGCGGAACATAGGGCACATCGTCGGGCGAGGGCTCCCCATGATCCGATGGAGTGCCATCTTCCGGAACGGGGTCAAGCTCCGGAAGCTCAGGCAATGGAGCCGGCAACTCAGGGTCATCCGGTTTCGGATCTTCGGGCTTTGATGTTCCGGCCATCTCGCACTCCGTGCAGAGTTACCCCAAGGGAAGCTCCAACACAGTACCCGGTTCCCTAGACAAGGAGATCCAAAGAAAAACGCCCCAGCCGGGGAGGGGCTATTCCTCGGCTAGGGCGCTGTGATGACTGAGTGCACCGCCTTGGGCTGATACGCAACGCGCCCGTGGCTCGTGCATAGAACGGCTAAGGTTAAGGAACGATTCCGGCGCTTAGATGACGTAGAAGTCCTTGTTCGTCATTCCAAGGTTCTTTGAGATGGTCGCAAAAGCCACTGCTGCACCTTTCCCGGATCCATCAGCATCGTAGTAGAGAACGCCACTATCCTTGTCGTAGATAACCCGGTCGTTCTTGTCGTGCGCTTTGCCCGTGTTGTTCGTCCAGAACGCCGATGACTTGAGGGTGCCGTTCGCGCCAGCCTTCGTGAACACCGCGTTGTCCAAACGAACGGTATCGTCAACGACCTTGAAATCTTTGATGGCATCCTTGTTCGTGCGGCTGTTCGCCTTCGTGTCGAACACAAACGCGTCCTTCCCCTTACCGCCGTAGAGGGTGTCATTCCCGGCTCCGCCATAAAGGAAATCGTTGCCACCCTGCCCATAGAGCTTGTCGTTGCCGCCATAGCCCTTGAGTGTGTTGCTCCCCGATGTCCCGTTTAGGGTGTCAGCGCCCGCATAGGTCTCATCGGGTGTTGGGGGTGGGGGCGGAGGCGTGACCGGGAAAAGGTCATTCAAGCTAAGAATTCCATTGGAGAACGAAAACCACTCGACATTGACAACAGTGTCAGACCCCATGAATCCAGTTAGGTCGGTGACCTGGATGCTACCGTCTGGGTTGAGAGCAAACACATAGTTGCCGCTGTTCCCGAAGAAACTCGCAGTGTCTGTGCCCCAGCCGCCGTCAATGTAGTCATTCCCGCTCGCGCCAGCGATGTCATCGTCGCCGCCGTAGCCAAAGATTGCGTCGTCCCCTGTGCCTGCGAAGATATGATCTGTGTAGTCGTTCCCGTAAAACTGATCACTCGCTTTTGTTATCTCATCATAGCTGACGTTGAGACTGATGACGGCGGAGCTTGTTCCCACAAGGTCGAGGTAAGACGCCTGGAATACGTTAACCCCGAACTTACCGGCACGGATTTCATCGACCCGAAACCAGTCGACTCCGAGTTGTTGGTAGTGAATGTCGTACTGATCAACTACCGGGTTGTTGCTGACACCGAATGTTGCAGTGCCATAGCCCGAAATAGGGTCGTATTGGTCATCAACAGGAAATGTTGACTCGCCTTGGTAGGATAAACCGAATGCGGCATAGCGCATGTCAATGCCTTGCCCAGCAAGGTTAGATATCTGGAAAACCGCCATACTTCTCCCCACAATCAAGCCAGTTCAGGCTTGTATTTTGACATATACAACAATTGAGCCGACACGATAGTTATACTGTCTCACAGCTAGCTATCTATAACCGCTACACGTTGAGCAATTATTGCTTAGCGTTGGGAAGCATACGAATTTTGTATTCTCGACCAGACTCTAGTTCCGGAAATCGCCCTGGCGTTCCATCAACGCAGGAGTCGCGCCCTATAATCAGCCGCCAACGGATAGGAGACCCATTCATGCATGTCTTCGGCGCCTTTGAGTTGGACGTTCAGCCCGGCACACCCGACAACCCAGCATCTATCAGGGTTGCCCTTCTGCGATATGTCCGGGGCGAGGACGGGCGCCTGTTCATCACGCCGGAGTGCAACTCCCTCGAGGAGCTGGAAGGGCAGATCAATTCCCTGCAAGACGAACTGGACGAGATCCGCGAGAGAGCACGCCGAGCATTCCAATCCGCATAGTAGAGCCCGGGCATCCGGTTGACGACCCAGGCTTTGCCCCAAGTATGTGTGACCAAGCGCACTGTCCTGGGCTAGGGACGGAAATAGTCTTCACTATCACCCTTTAGCAGGCTGAACGATGAAGACCCACCTTTCCTACGGCACCTCGAAGGTATTCTTAACGGGACTGTTGCCATTGGCTTCTTTGCCTCCGCAACAGGTTCGAGCTGTTGCTCAAAACGACAATCATTGGCTATCTCCCCATGGATGTAGAGTCCGGAGGAAATCGCATTAGGAGGCCGCTGACGGGGTTTCCTGCTCCAGGGTGCCTTCCCACGGTCAAGACACCCAATCCCTGCCAACGCTCGCCGTATTGAATTCTGCGCTGCATGAATCGTTTGCCCTCGGCCTCGAAACGAGTGCGTTGATGTTTGAATAAAATGTCTAGGGTGCACATGAGGCCACCCCTCACACTCTGAGCAAACGATTCAAAGCCACGTGCACTCGTTATAAAAACCCGTAGTAATGGGGAGAGAAGCTTTGATCTGTGAGGACTCAGACTTCCTAATGGCCACCTACCCCCTTTGGTTTGCTGCGGGTGCGAAAGCCAGCAATTAAGCTGACTATCGGTCCTAGGGGGAGCCAGTGGCATGGAACGATTTTTGGTCACACATGACGGCGAAGGCCTTTGGTCGGTATCACACCAGGGGCGAACTCTCTATGTGTACTCTACCGAGGAAGAGGCTCGCTTGGCCGCTCTCGCATTAGCGGCCGATGCCAGCCAAACCGGGATTGCAGCGACTGTCGTAATCACGCCTGCGGAAATCAGCGGCGAACTCCGGACCACCCAATAGGACCTCAGCCTCCTGCTAACAATTACCGCAGGGCACCCCAGCCTGAGAGGGTGACAATCGCCTCCCGCAGGTCATCCGTACACACGAAGGGAATTCCTTGCTCCCGGCACCAGGCCGCAAAGGATTCCTGTTCCTCAGCTATGGTCTCACCCTGGCGCTTCAGCTCCAGGGCGTACAGCAAGCCTCCCGGAGCGCCGAGAAGGAAGTCAGGCCAGCCTCATTGCAATCCCATGGCCTTCAGTTGCACAGCCGTGCGCGGGTCTCGCTTCTCTCCAGCCGGGAAGCGGGTCCACCGCCAATCAGGATGGGCGAACGCTCGCAGGTAAGGGTAAAGGTTACTCCTGGAGTGTGACCGTGAAGACTGTCCAGCCTTAGTCGCGGCCGAGGAATTGGTAGGCCAAAGGCGAGGATCACGACATTCAGGACGACGACAAAGAGCAGCGCGATACGAGCCATTCTCTTGTGCTGCTCCAGTTCGGCGTTGATCGCCTCCAGCTTCTGGTGCTTGGCGAGTTCGTCGCGTTCTTGGGGCTTCACGGGTTCTCCTTCATCCTAGCGGTCGGGCAGGTCTGACAACTGGCGGCAAATTACATGCAAGGAGTACCGGTGCGAGAAGGTGTGAACTGCGTCACAGAAGTTCGGCCTCACATCTGGCATCGTCCTCGCAAACCAGAAGCCGGCTCACGCCTGGAGGAGATGACCATGTCGTTCGGCAGCAGACCCTTTTCAAACGACCTAAACACGGAACGCGAAAGCCCCGACACCTCTGGGGGGACTGACGGCCCCTCGGGCGATGACGGCAGCACCCCATACTCCCCTGATCTGAACACGGAACGCGACGGCCCGGACACAGTGATCCGAGGCAGTGAGGACAGAGACTGGTTGTGGGGCGGTGAGGGCAAGGACAGCCTCTGGGGCGAAGGCGGCCATGACGTCCTCTCTGGCAATGAGGGCGATGACCGTTTGAACGGTGGGGCCGGCAACGATAACTTGGAAGGAGGCCTTGGCGCGGATCAGCTCACCGGCGGCGAAGGCCAGGACCATTTCGCCTACTGGTGGGATGCTGCGGCCGAGAGCCCAGCGACCACGACGGGCGCGGATCAAATCCTCGATTTCCAGTACGGCACCGACAAGATCCGTCTTGAGGTTGACGGAACCGCTGACAATTACGGCTCGGCCGGCACCACGGCGGCGTCGATGGATGCCGCAGCCCAGGAGGCGAACCAGACCTATGCAAACAGTGGTCTGACCTACGTCTACCTTGCCAACGAGCAGGCGGACACCGGCTATCTGCTGGCGGATCAGGATGGCAATGGCGACTTCGAGTTCGGCGTCACACTGGTGGGCAATGGCCAGCCGGGCGAGTTCGGCTACGACGCCATCGAAAGCATCTACTTGGCGTAGCGGGCAGGTCGCAGAGGTGTCACCGCCGTTCCAGAAGTAGGATAAGGATTGACGGTGGATCGACAACGTCGTTTGGCGAATAGGGAATCGGCAATTGATCGATGAAGGACGAACTCCTTCGGGGTTGGAGCCTTGGGCTCTCGACATGCCCGGAGTTTGCCACGTGAAGGGAAGAGAGGGAGAGAACGCTGCTTGGCCATCAGCACCCAACAGCGATGAACTCGGAAGCGGTCTGATATGCGGATAGCGTCAGGACAGTCCGGGCCAATTGCTCTTCTCCCTCTGCCTCAAGGAAGGCGGAGAAGACGTCATCTCCCCCACCGCGTTCAATCAGATCCCGATAGGCTCCGAATAACTGCCCATCCGTCAGGTTCTGAATGGAGCTACCCAGACGGGCCTTCACCTCTAGCTTGCGAAGGCGGGCTAGCGTCCCTCGGCTCATTGCGCCACCTCGGGAACTTCAACCCCCACTAGCCGAATGACCATCAGGTTGTCGCCTTCGACCCACTTCGGGGAGGCTTTCAGTTCCGCGGTCTTCTCTTCCTCTTCCTCGTCACTGGCCACGAGGATGGTATGCCACTTGCCTGTATCCTGCGGAGCCTTCTGCTCCAGGGCCTCGAGGCGTCGAAGTGTGCTGCGGTTCATCGGGGAATCCTTCTATGGTCATGGACCCGGCGCCCGTTCATGGCGACATGGGCCAGCAAATCCGATATCGTCTTGCTTGTGGTGAAGGGCTCCGCCTGGGTGAACTTGTGGACCTGCACGAAGATGTCCCCGGGGTGAGCGCCATACTCCTCGAGGAAGGCCACATGCTTCTCCTCGAATTCCTCGTCTGTGTGCGCCGGGATGACATGCACCACGCCGTCACGGTAGGAGACGGAGGCCTCCAGCTTCGCCAGGCGACTGAGTGTCGTTCGCTTCATTGTTGACACTCCGGGCGTGCGAGGATGTCCACCCATTCCTCATGGGTCTGTGTGACAGGAAAGGACTCGGGCTCAGCAGCCTCATGCTCATCAGCAGGCCGCCCATGGTTCCAATCCACGAAGGTGTCTGACTTCCGAGCTATCCCAGCGGCAATCAGATCCGCTCGCTGGGCCTCAAAGTCCGCCGTGTCCCTGGCGTAGATTATGTGCATGCGCTCAAGGATCGGATTGCTTGCATCCTCCAGCTTCTCTAGGCGTCGCATGATGGCTCTGCTCATTTCGCCCCCTGTGCTGCTTCCAGCTTCTCAAGACGTTGTTGGATCTCGTGCAGTTCCACAGCCTTCGTGAACCCGTCCACGAGCTTCGACAGTTCGCCGGCCTCTCCGGGGGTGATGTCTCCGTTGGCCACCGCTTCCGCTAGTGCTGCCGTCGCCTTCACCGCATCTCCAGCCGTCTCCAGCTTCGGGAGGGTGAACAACACGGGTCGATCCTTACGAGGCGGCAGGATGCGATCCATCACCATCCGGAGCGCCGCGCCGTCCCCTGCAAGTGCCATCTCGACAGCCTTCCGCGTGATAGCCTCTGCCTCACCATCCAAGAGGGCTTCCAGGGCCAGCGTCGTCTTGTTCCGGGAGCCTTTAGGACGCCCAGGATTACCGGGACCGAACAAGCGTCCGCCCCTCGTTTTCTTCTCGTTTTTTCGGGAGGTCTTAGCCTCTGCCATGGTCTCAGTGTCCATGCGGCTTCTCCTCGTTTCGTGTCTCCATCATCAAGGCCCACCGCGTACAAAGTACGGTCTCGATGTCGGAGACATGGCCATCATGACCACGCCCCTCGACAGTGAGCCTTGCCTGCTTGTCCAGATCCCCCAAGAAATGCGATGCGGCGGCCCGTGGCGCCGTTTTCACGTTCGCGGGTACTTCCATAGCCGTTGTGCTCATCAGAGGATTCCTTGCGGAGAATTCGGGTTCTCGCCCGACCGCTCCGAATAGGAGCCATCGCCAACCGTAGCGCCTTCGCTGCGCTGTCCCGTGTGCGAGCGTTCGCCCCTGCTGTTGTAGCCAGGACCGAAGCCATAAGTTGACGGGTCCCACGTATCCCAAGAGGCGGCAGGCCCGAAGCCCAGATCAAAGCCGCGGCCATCGATCCACCCGCCGAAGGCATTTCCGAGCCTGTCAGTGATCCGGCCGAATGGATCAGCAGCACCCCAGACGCCACCCATCACGGCACCGATAGGCCCGCCCGTCAGGCCACCCAATGCAGCACCAGTAAGTGCCTTCCCTGTCCAGCCATCAAAGAGGCCAGGACTCCAACCCTTCGCGATTTCAGGGTTGGCCATCGCATCCATGAAGGATGTCTTTTCAATCGGGTCCATGACGCCGAGAGCAGAGCCAAAGCCGCGGATAGACATATCCGGCAGGTCGAATGATGGAAGGTCGAACGACGATAGGCCAGAGAACAGGCTCTGTTCCTGCGGCCGAGTGGGAGGTAAGGGCGCCGTTTCCGGCAATGAGACAGACGAGTTGTAAGAACGCGAAACAGGACCGGCCACTGTAGGAGCGGGGCCTTGTGTTGCCGGTCTTGTGGACGTGTTAGGCGAGGCCTTGGCTGTCTGTGTCGAGACAGACGGGGTAGAGAGCCCAGACACGCCCAACTTATCCGCCATATCGTCCGCATACATGGCCTGCATGTCGAACGAAGGAGATGCACTCGCCACCGGTGCCGGAGCAATCGGAGCCTGTGGTGTTTCCGGCGCCTTGGGTGCCAGCTCCGTCATTACCCGGTCAGCAATCGCAGCCTGGTTCAGATCCGAGGAGTTCCACGAGTTACCGTTGAAACCTTCGACTACACCTTGGGCCCGGTCCATTGCATTGCGGGCCTCAAGAGATGGAGCCGAGAAATCGGGGGTATTTCCCCAAGGTCCAGCATCCACGCCGGCCGAGAAGCCCGTCCCAGGCCCCCATGCATCCGCCTCGATCCCGAAGGTTTCACCCATCCCGAGAGCGCCGGGCGAGGTGATGCCTAGATCCGTCTCCGGATAGCCTGTCTCAATGGCACGTTCCGGAATGGCGCCGTTGAAGCGCGCATCAAAGGACGCTTGGTCAATCAAGCCAGGAGCGTTGAAGCCCTCGAAACCCGGCGTCCATCCTTGCTCGAAGGCTTGGGGCGAGCCCATGGGTACACCGTCGAACAGGGAGGCGGCATCAGGTGAGGTGAAGCCTTGCGACGGCCCAAGGGATTGATTGCTGAATGCCCCGGCAGGAGCAAGGGAGCCTGGACCCGTGAAGTCTGTCGGACCATCCAGCGGGCTCGGCCCCACCGGATCGAGGTAGCCGCCAAATTCCACCACCCCAATCGGATCAGCCGCGAAAGAGCTAACCCCGTCATCCGGCGTGATGCCGAAGTTATCCGCGAACCCTGTTGGCCCTATAGGACCAATCCCGAGTTGTTCTGTGACGTCGGGAACGTCAATGGCCTCAAGCCCCGTCCTCTGCACCAGGTCACTGTAGTTCAGACCCGGCATCACATCCTGTTCAAGCTCCTTCGACAGGTAGTCTTGAGCCTCACGCTGCACGACGGAGGCAGCGGCCATGATGTCCCCGCGGTTCACGTGCGCCGTGATGTCGGAAACCATATCGTCAGGGATGTCGACGCCTGTGAGAGCGGCAGCCGCGGCGAACCGAGACGCGAACTCCTTTTCAGTCGGAGATTTCACACCCGCAGGCCATCCGCCTGTCGGGGAAAGGCTATGGCCTCCGAAGCTCGATCGATTGCGCCCAACACCTGCCTGACGCTCGAAGCCGGGGGCGGAGAAGTGCTCAACGCCCAAGCCAATATCAATCCCCATGTCGCGGGCTTTGACGGCCACTTCAACGGCCTTCTGAGCTCGCATGTATCCTTCCTGACGAATGCCAAGAGAAGGAGACAGGGATGGATCGTATGCGGCCGCAAGAGCCGCCTCGAGGCCAGCCTTGAAGTTCTGATGGCCTGCTGTCGAAGCGCCCCGGATGTTGCTGTTGAAGGTCGGACTGAACTGGCGACCAGCGCCAGGCAGAGACCGTCCTTGCCGAGTGGCGTCAATCATCGTCCCCGCGCTGAAGGGAGCCGCGAAGACGTCGCCAAGGGCTGCCGAGCGGGCAAGGTACGCGCTGGGGTTCTGTGCACGGTTGAGGGCTGTAGCGGCGATAATGCCCATGCCAACGAGGCCTTCATGCATGGCCTCGCCCATGGTCATGCCGATGGTCATTGCGTAGTCGGTATCGCTCACACCGTATGCGGAAAGCGGATTAGGCATCTATCGCGCCTCCGGAGGCAGCGTCATCGGAGTGCCGAATTCCTGCTGAGTGCGGGGACGCGCCTGTTCCTGTGCTCCAGGGTAAGACCCCATCGGAGGCGGATTGTACTTCTTGCGGTAGGCCTCATAGGCCTTCTCCGCACCCTCTTTGTCCCCCGCAAGGGTCATGTCGACGATGTTCTTCAGATCCCGTCCACGTTCGGTTTCCTGAAGGACATCCATGGGGGATTTCTCCCCATGGAGTGGTGCCTGCTCGGGTTGGTAGTTGGTATCACGCGCCATGACGGGACTCCCCAGCGCCAGAATTGCTAGGATGAGAGCGGCTAGGCGTGTCATGGGTTATTTCCTTCAAGGATATTCCCGGCAGATTAAGACGCCTTGCGGCCTCCGGATCGACCTTCATCAAGAGAAGATGACCCAGAGACCGGACAAAGCTGTCCGCCTTTGATTGGAGCTTGGGGGACTTGCCGTTCATTGATCCACCTACTTGCTCGGAGCCAGAAGGTCGTCAGCTCTGGCCCAACCAAAGGCAGCCACAAATCCCGCCTTCAACTGAATGAAGTACGGGTCTGCGTGGCTGAGGTGGTCGCAGTCGCGGAACAGGTTGCGGAGCTTGATCGGTTGCGCATTGATTTGAGCGTCAATGATTTCCGCCTCTTCATCCGTTGCTTTGCGCCAGATGTCGGCCTTGTAGGTGCGGCCGACCCTAGGGGCAGGCACGGCAGGAGCGGGGCTATTGCCTGCCGCAAGCCATTCGCGGAAGGCCATCGCATCGAGGTCATCGCCACTCGTGAGGACGAACACACCATCCGAACGCAACACAAGGTCATCCCGCTGGTTGCCATCAAAATCCAGAAGGTAGGTATAGCTCATGAATTGGCCTCATAGATGCCGGTCATAATGAGACGGCTGCCGTTCACAGCAGGGAATGTATTGTCGTAATTGAAGATACCGACCGTGGTCGCGCCCGAACTTATTTGCCCAGTGAGCGCCTTGCCCGTCATGCCACGGTCACGACCGACGAGCGTGAAATCTGCCGCAGCAGCAAACGGCAGGTTCACGATGATGCTCCCTGTTGCTGTTCCCACAGAGCTGACGGTCAGGTCGATCTCGATGAAGACTAGGCGCCCGATTTTCTTATGTCGCCGGGTGCCCGTGGCCGACCCCAGCGCACCGCTACTGGACGAAGCCCCCGTTGACGCAGAGGTCCATGCTGTAGACAGATCCCCTAGGTTGTTGGTGTCCCAATCGCCCTTGATTACCGCCATCATCGCGCGAGCCGAGTCATTGATCTGACCCGGAGCCATGCCCTCAGGCCAGCTAACGCCACTGGCTGCATCAGCGATGCCGTTCGCACTTGGAGTGGTCGACCAGTTAGAAATTGGCATTATCGAAATCCTTTACGTTACTGAAATTACTGATTGTTCCAGGAGGGGGCTGCGTAAGCCGTACCTGTGGCGGCACTCTTACCGATCCGCTCAAGGTTTTGCCTGAGAAGCTGCTGCGAGCCCTTGCTGGAAATCGGCGCCTTCATCAGGGCCGCTTTCGCAAGTTGCGGATCGAGCATCATCTCAAGCACCAGGTCATCAACCTTCTTCATCCCGGCCGCCCGCATGGAGCCAAGGACATGCTTCACGCCAGCGCCGGCAGCACCAGCCGCAGCGCCCGTAAAGTCACCAATGAGGGCACCGCCACCCGCAGCCACGAGGATCTGAGAGAACAGGCTTTGCTTGCCTGCCTTTTCAGCGTGCTTGTCGAAAGCCGCGCCGATGTCCTGGGGAGAGTTGGAGTTCCCCGGGATCTTGATAGCCTGGAGCGAGCGTTCAGCCCGCTTGATGTCATCGGCAATGGCCTGCATCCGTAGCAGGTCCTCGCCACTGAACACCTGGCGAAGCGCCCCAGCCTTGTCCTTCACGAAGGAGGCGAATGCATCGGCCTTGATCCCGTTCTCTCCGGAGGCCGCAACCTCCTTGTTGGAGATGAACTTGGCTTCGATGTACTCAGCCACGGCCCGCTTGAGTCCATCCCGAGCCGCAGGGTTGCTCTTGGCGGCCTGTGAAAGGGTCCGCATCTTCGCGGCAGCATCCCGGCCATTCAGAATGCCGGCAATCTCCTTCGGCAGGTCAGCCGGATCGACCTTGGCCAGCTTGCCAAGAACCGACTTGTTGAAGGCATCGAGCTTCGACTTGCGGAGCGCCGCCACACGGTTGAGGGTTTCGGAGGCCAGAGAGGCACTAGCGAACCGTGCCCGCACGTCCTGGGGCAGTTCCCGCAAGGCTGCATCATACTGCTGCCGCCACCGCTGGAAGCCCTTCGGATCGAGAACACCGTCCTTGATGTGCTTGGACAGGGAGAGAGCCGCAGCCTCTGCAATGTCGGAGTGCTTGGCACCTGCCTTAACCAGCGCCTTGATACGCTCCCCGCCCGTAGCGCCGGGCATGAAGGCGTTCTTGGTCACAGAGCCCGGACCCATGCGGAACGTGTCCCTGTCGCCTTCCTTGCGCAGGATCTGCCCGGCATAGCCCTTGTTATAGGTGCCGATACGCTCCCGCGTGGCCTTGGTCGCCGCGTCATAGCGAGCACCGGCCTGCGGGTCGTCCCTGTAGCCATCGAGGATGGATCCGGCAGAGGCACCCTCGCGCGGGGCATAGGTCGCCCGCACAGGCCCGTCATCATCGAGCGCCATCACAGCCCGTTCATAGGCCGTCACAGCGTCCCTTTCTTCACCACTTGCCAGGCGCTCAACCGCGTCGTTGAAGGCGCGAGGGCTCATCTCCTCCGGAGCAATGCCGACGCTTTGCAGCTCCTCCCGAAGGAGTTTCGAGGCGGATTGAAATTCAGCCTCTCGGCCGTCGAGATCCGAAGCGCCAGCGCCCCGCATTTCGTCCGCAGCCGTATAGGTCTTGCGGCCCGCCCGCTCCTGCTCAATGAGGTCAAAGAGCTCTTTCGTGATGTCGCGGCTTGCGTAGCCATCGGCATCAGGAGGCAGATAGCCGGCATCAATCAGCTTATTGCGCCAGTATCCGTCAATCGATCGACCTTCAGGACGTGCCAGCTTGCCGAAGCGGCCGACAGACACGTTGCCCCAATCCCGTGCGGTGCTTTCAGCATCGAGCGGGAGGCCGCCGTTCCTGGCTATGAATTGGGTAAGGGAGAGCGCCTTTCCGCGTCCCGCTTGGCCTTGTACGCCTTGAGTTCGCGCATTGCTTCCAGATTGGCCTCGCTGCGAGCTCTCCGCTCCGCCCAAGCCAGGAACTCTTCCCGCTTGTACGGATCGAACTTGGCCAACCTCTCTTCCAGTTGAGCCACTCGCTGTTCTAGCGTCAAATTCATCAGCCCACCGAGACACTGCGCCTAGAGCAACAGGATCAGAAGAAATCCGTTCCGCCGCTGACTTCGTGATAGCAGAGCGAAGGGCGTCGTTCAATTGAACCAGCCGGCCATAGGCAGGGGTCCGTCCACGTCCAGGCGAGTTCAGCTCCGCCCGCATCGCCGCTTTGATCTGGGACGCAAGGTCATTGAGTTCGCGGAATGCCTCAACGGGCCTGTAAGCCGCAATGAGTTCCCGAATGCTTTTCTCTTCCGGCGTGAGGCCGATTTCAGCCGCCCGGGTCATGTTTCCATAGACACGGTGCGCAGCCTCACGGGCGCCCTGCGTGGGGACCGTCAGGGAGCCGTCAGGATCGACCGCTTTCCACAGGGCCGTTTCCCGCTTGCGGGCTTCGTCCTCTGCGTCTCTCATGGTGCTGCGGATGGAATTCCCGATGCCGTCAGCATCCTCGCCAGGACGGACACCATCTGTGGCCTCTTCAGCCGCAGAGCGGGCACGGGCTTCATATCCCGATGTGACATCATCGATGTCTTTGAGCTGCTGCTTCAGGAAGGAGACAATCTCCTCCGCATTGCCTTCACCCTGGACGGAGCGCAGATGCTCGACACGGGCGGAATTCTGCTCCGCACGACGTTGGGCGAACACCTCCGGGTTATTGGTCTGCATCTCCCTCTCAAGGGAGCCGAGGCCCATGTCACCCGTAGCCTGGAATGTGGTCGGCTTCGATCCAGGGACGAGTTCAGCCCCCGCGCCTTCATCGAGTTCACGCCAGGCTGCATCAGGGTTCGACGCCGCGCCATAAATCCGAGCCCGTGCCGCCGCCTCCTGTGCTTCAGGAGACCGCAGGAGAGCCTTGTCTAGGGCTTCGGTCGCGGATCGATAGCCTTGCCGCGCCAGAGCGGGGACAGCGGCCCCGGTGATGCCGAGAGCCAAGCCCGCACCCGTGCCAATCAGCGGGTTGATGTCGTTTTCGGCTGCCGTCTGTGCGCCAGTACCCGCAAGGCCGCCAATCACGCTTTGAGTGATAGGAGCCTCGGCCAGCTCCGTCAGAATCCGTCGCGTAGCTCCCTCCGTGGCCTTTGCGCCGACTTTGGCGAGGCCAGCACCGGAGAGAGCCTCAAGGGCCGTCTGTCCGCCTGAAACCGCAATGCGTTCGCCTTCCGTCTCCGGCTTGGGAAGGCCAAGAGCATCAGCCCCAGCCTCTCCAAGAGAAGTGACGGCATTGGTCATCTTGAAGGGATCGCGGTACGGAACTTCCTCGGCTCCGAGAGCACGGGCGCCGGCGTTGTAGGCCTGACGCGTCATGTTCTCCAGAAAGCCAATGGTCCCGTCATAGGCGAGCGCCGGCAGGCCTGCGATGGCACCGGGGATTGCCTGGACGCCCGTTCGACCCGCAAGACCTGCCGCACGGCCTGCTGTCAGCTCCGGCTCTTCAGGTGCAGCAGATCCGCCGCCCGTAATCCCGAGCGACTGCGCGATTTCCTCAACGGTTGCGTTCTGCTGCTCCGGCGAGAGCTTCAGGAAGTCATCGCTGACTTCCACGTCCCGGTTGCCGATGGTGAGAGTTGCCATGTCGCTACCTCACCGTGCCGACCAGGTGACGCCCGAGCGGGTCTGTCCCTGTGTGGCTGCCTGTGCCCCCGTGGTCGCCCGGTTATGACCAATCGGCCCCTTCCGCACATTCGGGCTGTAGGGCTCCACCGGGAACGCTGGATACTCGGCTTCAATCTGACGCCTGGAGCGACGGCCCTGGAGGGCTTCACGCTGCATATCGCGGAGAGCCGCCCGCAGACGCTTCTGCTTGTCGAGAACAGTTGCCGGGCCGTCATAAGGGCCAGGGAGGTACTGCTTAACCTCGTTTTCGGCCTCTTCCTTGTTCATGCCGGCACCGGTCAGCATGCGGACCATGGCCTCTGAACCAAGCTTCATATCTCGTTGGATGGCGCCGCTCTGACCGAAGCCCCAACTATCAATCGGACCAACCGCCTTCGGGTCTTTCGACGTAAGGTCTTTCTCGATCCCGTCGAACCGCTTGAAGTACTGATTAGCGAGACCGAAACGCGCCGCCAGTTCACCCGGCAAAGGCTCGTTAATATCCCGGTCAGGATCTTGCGGGCCGCCAGGGATTGGAGCCAGCTTGCCGTCAGGGCCATAGGCATAGCCAGACGGGGCATTAGTCGCGCCTCCCCGCTTGGTCTGGAGGAACTGCGGGAACGTGCCCTGATAGCCTCCCTGCTTCGCGTATTCATACTCGCGGATGTCGTCAGTGCTCGCCGGCTTTGTTTCGAGCCCGAGCTTGTACCGCTTGGCCTGGTTCAACTCTTCAGGAGAAAGGCCTTGCGTCAGGCGATCCCATTCTGTGGGTTCACGAGACTTGTAGCGGTCCAGGGCCAGGGAGTTCAGCACCTCCGGCATGCCGGCCAGCTCAGGGCGCCCGAGCTTCTGGGCGAGTTGCTGGTATTGAACCCGCTTCTGTTCCTTCTCAGCCTCAGCCTGCTGGAGCCGCCGCGTGTATTCATCCTGCTGCATGCCCTGTGCAAAGCCTCGGGCCGCGCCGCCAAAGCCCTGTCCATCCATCAAGGCTCCGGCAGCCATCAACATGGCCGCTTGGTTGTCCCGTGCGAACTGATCGAAGCCCCCGAGAATGCCTGTGCCCTGCGGCACGTCGCTTGCGAGAATTCCTCCTCCGAGAATGCCGGCACTCATTGCGCATCCTCCTGGAGAATTTCGATGGTGCGCGTCATGAGCTGCTTGATCAGCTCAAGCGCCTCGGCCATGTGGTCGGTGTGCTGCTGGAACCAAGTCTCAGCGAATTCAGCACAGCCGCTATGAAGCTCGAATGATGCAATTACGAACCCGAGCTTTTCATGGGCTTGCTGCATCTGCTCACGAATGAGCGGCCGGAATTCTTCACGCAAAGCCACAGCCTTGGGGCTGCTGTATGCGGCCTGATAGAAGGCGCCGAGTTCCTCGCGCTGCTCCTGGGATAAGTTCGCCAGCATGTTAGGCCCCAACCACGTAGGCGAGGGCACTATGCTTGTACCTGTCGGCAGACAGACGCTCTACCCGCTCACCGATGGCGCGGCGAATGAACTCCGAGGCGGGGACGCTCTCCGCCTGTGCGGCTTGCTTCACAACAGCCCGTAATCCACGTGGCATACGGAAGCGGATCGCATCAGGGTATTGTGCCTCGTTCTGTGTACTTTCTTTTTCTGCACTATTCAGCATAGAAATCTCCACCGTTTCACGAATTGTAAACGGTGGAGGCACACAACAGAATGGAGTTTCTTGGAGTATTTGGAGCTTGTTCTATTTAGCTTGTGCTTGCGCCGAGGAGGAGATTATCGGGACGCCTGCCATCTCGAAATAGTGCTTTACTTCAGGGCTCGTTCTGTCGCCCTTCCAGTATGCTTTCAGAGCAGATACATTGCCCTCAAGCCGCATCAGAAGCGCTGGGTGAGATATGGCCCAGCGTCCGCCTGCAATCTTGCGGCCAATGCCATCCTCAGCCCACATACGCATGGTCTCGGCACAGCGCCCGGCAATCTCGCCAGCTTGCTTGAGCGGGATAGCCTCTTTTACGTTCCACGGCTTCAGGATCTGCCGTTCGCTCATCATCATTGGCGCTACTCCTACACAATGCGCTTGAAGATGCGGCCATCGGAGAGCGCCGCAGTCGTTGAGGTGAGGGTGATGACGTGTGCGCCTTGGAGCGTTCGCACGAGTCCATCAGGACGGAACAGGTCATCTGCCCCCCAGCCCATCGCTTGGGCCTGCCGTCCGAAAACATCGAGAAAGCGCCCAGCATCATCGACGGCCTGAAGCCATCGAGAGACCGACAATCCAGGTGGTGGCGTCAGTTGAAGGCGAGCGAAACCAGCCGAGTAGAGAGGAAGAATTCCCCCCTCGATCTCCGCCATGGCTTGCCTCTCCTCCAGGTCGGGAGACGCGGGGAAACTCCCGGCAACGCCCATCACACCTGTCACACTTTTATTTTCATTCGTGTGACGCGCTAAGTTGTTGATTTTGTTGGGCATCACACCTGTCACACCCATCACACCTGTTTTTTGGGTGGAGCTGGATTTAAGGAAGGCGCGGAAGGCTTCACGATTGGGTCGCATCAGAGCCCTCCCCATTGCTCAAGAGCCGAGGCTTTGACCGCATAGACAGGAACTGTGCGGCCATCCACCCGCTGGTGGAGACGGTTGGCCTTGTCGTTCTTGGAGCCAACCAGAGCGCCACGTTCGGCCATCATGCGGGCAATGCCCTTGGCCTCTGCAATTCCGGCCAGAACCTCCCTCCAGCCCGTCGATGTGAAGCCCCAGAGCACCTCACCATCACGAGACAGGCGGTAGCCCAACAGGTCGCGGATCGGGGCGCTGTCCGGCGAAGACAATCCATCATCATAGATCTTGCGGAAGCGGCTCTCGCCATGCTTCTCGACGGCTGCCTTGATGGCTTCCACGGCGGAGACCAGCTCACCCGGTCCCTCGCCGCCCAGAGTGCCGCGCCATGCATCGAAGCAGACAGCCGCTGCGCGTTCCGCCTCGCCTTCAGTCCATGGAAGGTCAAGAGCCACGCGGGCGAACTCGCCAGCGGTGGCAATCAATGCGAACCTGTGGGCAACCCGGTACGCCTGTCCACTGGTTTCGCCTATGCCCTCAAGCAAGGTCCGCTGAATGTCGGCAATGCGCTGGCGAGCTGCATCCGCTGTCGCCTCTGGGTCGTCCGCAAGATACTCCACGAAGGATTGACCTGCCGTTCCGTAGGTGCGCAGTGCTGCGGCTTTGATCTCCTTCGAGAACTCAGCCGGATCGTGACCCTTGGTGTCTTCAAAGAGGCCAAGACCCTTGCCAGCATCAGCAGGCACATCGACAAGGCGGATGAGCTGCCCGGCCTTCGCCCGCTTGCCTGTTTCAGCAATCTTGTCGCCAAGTCCGATTTCGCCGGATGACAGGAGCATGATACGCCATTCCGAGCGGGCTCTTACTTCAGCGTCCCGAGTGGCACGGGCCTTGCCCTGTCCGTTGACAAGAAGATAGGCGGTTGAGCCTGCTTCCTTAGCATCCAACTCGCCAAGCTCATCAAGAGCCAACAGAGTGCCCGAATGAGCCCGAGCGATGGCCTCTAGCGCGTTTCCTGTGGCTCGCCATGTCTGAGTGAAGCCGCCGCGCCCACCGCCGCCCCAGACGCTTCCAGCAACAATTAGGGCCGTGCTCTTGCCGAGGGATGATCCGCCGACAAGATGAACCCCACCGCCCTCATCATTGAGGAGGTCGGTGAGTGGCCCGGCAAAGGCAGTCGAGAGAGCCAACACCAGACGTGAGTTCCCGGCAGAAGGCTTTGCAACCTTCTCGATCCAATCAGCAAGAGTGCCTTTCTCGCCGTAGCGGGCGGCATCAGCCTTTCCGTCGTAGACCACGCTTTCCCCGGCTGACTGCCCGATTGTGGCATGGGGCAGGACGAACACGTCACCATGCCATCCACTGCGACGGACAAGACGAACGCGCGAGCCGCAGTTCAGGCCAACCAAGGCGGCTTTGAACTTTTTCAGACGGTCGGAATGTGGAGACAATTCCAGGCCGCCAGCCGCCAGAGGCTTCAGGACTTCCGTTCCGTCTCCGATCAGATCCGCCAAGGGCAGGAAATGGCGGTGCTGGATGTGGTCGCGGTCGTGCCATTCGAGGGCAATGGACCATCCATCGCTGTTCGGATCGCGGGCAAGGCCCAACACCGTGAACGGGCCAGAAAGGCGACTTCGTGGTTTGTCCTCACCGGGATCAAACCAGAGCCCCTTGCTATCCAGGACATAGCCGTGTGGCCATTGGATCGTATTGGATCTGCGCGGATTCTCGGGTTCTAAATCAGGTGTCCCGAGGCGTTCCATTTCGTCAGCAAAAGGATCATTGTCGAGAGCGTTCAAGAGCGCTGCTCCTTGGTCGTGCGAAGGTCGTTGAGGGTTCCGAGAGCTGCGCGGGTGTAGGCCACAAGCCTGCGCACAGCGTATTCAAGGCCAGCGTCATCCCCGATGGATGCGTAGGTGACGCCGAGTTCTGCCTGGATGCGGGCCATGGCGAGAGTTTCTTCGATGAACTCCCGGTAGGCCCAGGGCGACCCGTGAGGAGCGCCCTGCGTTGAAGTGGGGTTGCTCAAGGCACGTACCCCCACTGGAGTTTGACGCGGATGGCGCGAAGCCAAGCAGCCTGCTTCTCAGTTGGCTCGTAGCCCGTTGCGGTGCGGCGGATCATGTCCAGGACGAACTTGCGTTCCTTGTAGGAGAGGTCGCCACCGTCATGGTTCCGACACCAGATAGCTATCTCGCCCCAGGTCTCCGGCTCTTTTTCAGGTGGCGGAGTAGGCGCATAGACTTGGGGCTTGGCGGCACACAGGGCCTCCACGAGGTTGTGGAAGTCCATGCCTGCACCTTTGAGCGTTCTGCTGATAGCGCGGACGGTTGCGACGACTTCGCCGTCATGGTCCGTGGAAAGCATCGGAATGAGCTTTGAGAGCTTCGGGGCAACAACCGCCATATCAGACATTGGCGAAGCCTCCTGTCTGAGCGAAGTGCTGAGCCAGGCGAGAGAGGCCCTGCTTCAGGAGAGAGGCCCGTTGCGGGTTCCCTACACCACAGTTGTCGCGGCAGACCGAAACCACGGCATAGGCGACGTTCTCACCAAGGGCGAGAAGGGAGCGGCCCGCCGAAATGCGAGCTTGCTGTTCAAGTCGTCCGGCAGCCTGCCAGAGAGCTGCCATACGCTGACCCGCCTGAAATTCGCGGTTGTCAATGATGCCCGCGATCCGAGCCCGAGCTAGGGCAGAGCCGGGAGCGCCGAACTCTTCGGAAATTGTGTGGACACGTGGCCTGTATCCAGTGTCCAGCGGGCGCGATTTATCCTTGCTCTGAATGAGCATCGTGTTAGAAATGTTTTGCATGAAATGAATTCCTTGAGCCCCGCGCAGCCCCTGTGTCGGGGCTCTTCTTTTGCGGTCGGGGCGTTGGCCATTAGTTGGGCTTACGCCGCGACGGTCGCGGTGCTTTCGGATGTCGAGCGGCGCTCGTGGCTTGTCATCCATTCCTTCACTGTCGGAACGTGATAGCGAACGGCTTTTCCGATTTTGGAGAAAGGGGGCGTATCGCCGGTCAAGCGGCGCTTATTCCATGTGCTCGCACTAATGCCGGTAATCTCTGCGAGCCTGCGAACGTCTACGTATTCGTCTTTGTCCATCGTCCATCCTTGTTTGATGGAACCACCCGGTCACGCCGGGAATGACTGGACAATGAAGGGAAACGCTGGGAGGCGGTATGACGTAACTAGCGCATATATTGGGGTGATTTCGTCACCCCAATATCACGAGGTTTCTAATTGCTCGGTCAAAGGACACACGAGGCATATTCTCGCCGTAGCTGTTCCAGCACTCGCGAACAAATGCCGCGAAGGGACTATCCGCACTAATGGATGGCCTGGCGCCAGTTAGAAGTATCCAAAGGTGGGCCATGTTCCGAACGAAATACGCCTTCCATAATTGACGCTTGCGTCCCGGTTTATCGTCATTGACCCATAATAGAGGGATCTCGGCCCGTGCTATCTTGCCTAGTTCGATTAAACTAAGAGCTGCTTCCGCAATCTTATCTTGGTGCCTTATGATTTCTTCCTGAACTTTCGCAAGTTTGGGTTCGCTGCCCTCTTCCGAGGTGTTCAGCCATCTTTCTTCTCTCGCCTGTCTATGCCCAATTTCCCAAAACGGCATGTCGAGAACAGTCAACAATCTATCACATGCATCGTCAAAGATTTCGGCGCGTTGTTTCGCCGCCTCCGCAGCAGAGGCTTCCGCATCGAAATCAGGAAACATCTGAGCACAATGCTCAAGATGAGACCTAACAAAATTGTAAGGCCCCCATAATTTCAATGAAATGTTGATGCCGTCGCGCATTGCCTCAATTCGAGGGGAAGAGTTTCTTTGAATTAGGTCTTTAATAATATCATCAACGGCTAATATGTGCATCTCATCTGGCGCTAACCAGACGTGCTTATAATCATTCTTCCTAGATTGATCACGGAAGTATCTAACTGACTCATGAAATTTACGACCGCCTACTTTATTAACTCTATCATTGATGTATCCATAACCTATCTCGCTAAGTAGCTGGTGGGCTTCAGCGTTGCTCAATTCTTCGGCTGTTTCATCATACCAGTTAGCCATCGCACCGCACATGCATTGCCCGCACCATGAAAAGTGACACACGGCAGCCCCGGTGCGGTCGGGGTTTTCGGATGGCCGTCCTAGCCGTGTGCCGTCTCGAATGTCTATTCCTTGCGCATCAGCTCCACGATGTGGCTGGATACGCGGTCGGCAGCGGCAATCAATGCGCTGTCCAATTTGTGAATATAGCCTTCGGTTATCCCGCTCCCGGCGTGGCCGATCAGGGCCTTGATGGTCGGCAGGGTAAAGCCCAGGTCTTCCGCCGTGGAAGCGAAGGCATGCCGCAGCCCGTGCGGCGTCACGTTGGGCAGGCTGTCCCCTATGATCCGGTCCCATGCGCGAGGCAGACCCCTAAAAGGGATTTTCTCGCCACGAATTCCGGGAAATACAAAGGTGCTCTTTGACCGCTTCATAGCGGCTTCAAGAAGCTCTGTAGCCTCCCGCCCAATTGGGCGGATGCTCTTGCCAGTCTTGCTGTCGCCAAGGCGCAAAGCCTGCCCCGCTAAGTCAACTTCTACCTTTCTCAGGTTTTCGATCTCACCACGTCGGCAGCCGGTCAGAGCGATAAGGCGGACCGCATCCACAGCCTGCCAGGATTCGCCTGCTTCCTCGGCTTCCTTGAGCTTTGTCCCAAGTGTCTTATAGCCATCAGCGTCTAAGCGAATCGTGCGACGCTCATCGGCCGGGCGCTTTATGCCCTTGGCTGGATTGTCGGTTCTGTAACCTTCCTCGACAGCATAAGAGAGGATGCCACCCAGAAGCCCCATGGTTCGGGCTGCCGTACCACGTCCGCCCTCCACAATAGCGCGGCCTCTCTTGCCAGTCTTAATGTCCGCCTTGCTCTTCCCAGCTATAACATCCCGTAGGAAGGCCCGAACGTCCGCCGCGGTCAAATCCTTGACGGTGCGGTGCCCAATAAGTGGAATAATGTGACGTTCAATGCGGCCCTTGTCCGTGTAAAGGGTCGAGGCTTTTTTGCTCTTGCCCCGCCGCGTGATGATCAGACCCCGCTCCGCCTTCTCTAGGTACTCCCGGCACAACTCAGCCACGGTTGCGGCTTTCCGATCTGCCACTTTGGTTTCGGCAGGATCTTCCCCCTTTGCCACTCTGGCGAGCATTGCTCGCGCCTCATTGCGGGCCTCGTCTGGAGTCAGGATTCCGTAGCGGCCAACGGTGACGCGGCGGCTTCGCCCATTCTTGTTGCGGTATTGCACTAGGAATGACTTAGCCCCGCTCGGCTTCACTCGGAGCCCAAAGCCTGGCAGGTCATCATCCCAAACGAATACGTCCCGAGCCGCATCTAGGGCCGTAGCATCGACCGTCCTTTTGGTGAGTTTCGGCATTGGGTAAGCAGGGGGTAAGCAGAAACGGGGAAACTAGGGGAGACATCAAGAGATGAAACACCTATGAATTCCCTTATGATACAAGGCGCTAGGAAAGGCAAGGCTACATCAGGAAACATGAGGAAATCCCTGTGCCTTGCCCTCCGAAGGCAAAGGTCACACGTTCGAATCGTGTCGGGTGCGCCATTTCCTTCCATGATCAGTTTCTGACCTTGTCAGCGCCGGAAGGGCGCGATTCCGTCTTGCCTGACGGATCGGTCTCGTTCGGGGCGCAAAGCAAGTTCGAAAGGTGACGGCTGCGCGGCTTGTCCGGCGGGGAGAGGATGATGCGATTTCCAGAAATGGGGTCGAAAATGATCATCGTTTTCTTTTTCTTTGAAAGCGGCATGGGGTCCTGCGAGATACACAGGAAGAAACGACTCTCCCGGCATCCCGTTCATGCCGCCATTCCTGCGATGTGCGTTTGAGCACCAGAAGGTGCGCAGGGCTGGTTTTCTCGGATGCAGCCTTCGTCCGCACGACCTGCCTGCATTCGGCTGCGCCTTATCGCGTCCGACGCGCGATGATCCAGACCGCGTGGACGATGCCTGGGATGTAGCCGAGAATCGTCAGGAGAATGTTGAGCCAGAACTGCCCGCCGAGGCCGACCGTGAAGAACACGCCGACGGGCGGAAGCAGGATGGCGAGCAGGATGCGTAAGAGATTTGCCATGGGATTGCGATGAGAGCTGAGGCCGTGAAGGGAACGACACCGTAGCCATTCCGTTCCGATGATCGCTGAGAGGACGCCAGAGATGATCTCGGTCCGCCGAGCGGCGCACTGAAGATTGTGATATGATCTGGATCAAAGCACCGCCGACTGAGGTGCCGAAGAATGTCTCCCGTAACAAGGAGCATAGCCGTGAACAAAATTTTCAGGCTTCCCCACGATGGATTGGTTCTCGTCAGCGACGGCCGGAAAGCCCTGTTCTTGAAGAACAAGGGCGATGGCCTCTATCCGAACCTCCAGGTCGAACGCGTTCTGGAGGCTCCGGATAATCTGCCGACACGCCTTCAGGGCACGGACAAGCAGGGCCAGGCTGCGATGCTCGGCCAACGGAGCGCGATCGAGCAGACCGATTGGCACGATCTCGCCGAACGGAAATTTGCCGGGGAAGTGGCTGAGGCGGTCAATGCCGCCTGCCTCAATGGCGGTGTGAAGCACATCATCGTGGCAGCGCCCCCACGGACGCTGGCCGAGTTGCGGACTCGGTTTTCCGATGCCGCAAAGCAGCGGATCATGGCCGAGGTGAACAAGGATCTGACCAAGCATCCGGTCTACGAAATCGAGCAGCACCTGGTGGCAAGCGCCTAAGGTCTCTGGGCGTCCTCAGCGGTCCCATTTGATGTTCAGCGCGCTCGTCACCAGCCGGTCGATGAGAACCGGCGCGTCGGCCGCCATGCGCTCGATTCCCGTTACCGCCTGGCGCGTCATGCGCCCATTCAGAAACGCATAATCCATCACGATCGCGCTGATGAGCGCGATCGTGGTCTTGAAGGCGCGTGAGGCAAGATCCGACCAGACCATGGGACCTCTCAGGGAAACGTTGTTCGCCTCATGCCCGAAAGGCTTGGCAGGATCAAGAGACAGACGGCCTCAGGCCTGTTTGAGCATCCATTCGTGGTCCGGATCGTTGCGGAACTTCCAGATCCGCTTCGGACCGGCCATCACGTTGAGATAATAGAGCTCGTAGCCGTGTGGCGCGCCGACGGGGTGATAGCCCTTCGGCACCAGCACCACGTCGCCATTCGCCGCCGCCAGCGTCTCGTCCAGCGAACGGTCATCCGTATAGACCCGCTGCAGGGCGAAGCCCGAAGGAGGGTTGAGACGGTGGTAATAGGTCTCTTCCAGAAGCGACTCGTTGGGCAGCATGTCCCGATCATGCTTGTGGGGAGGATAGCTCGACCAATGGCCGGAGGGCGTGATGACCTCGACCACGAGCAGGCTCTCCGCGGCTTCGGTCTCGGGCAGGATGTTGCGCACATGGCGCGTGTTGGTGCCCTGGCCGCGGGTTTCCTGCCCGACCTGATCCGGGCCGATCACGCGGGCCGGGAGCTTGCCCTCGGCCGGCGCAGTGCACACGGCGATCTCGCAATCCGTCTCGGCGTTGAGCGACCAGCCGGATTTAGCCGGTACATAGAGCGACCACGGATCCGGCTCGAACGGCGAGGCGCGCCCGCCAATCACGCCAAAATCGCTGCCCCCTGCGCCCACATGCGCTTTGCCTGAGAGCATGACGATGCAGGCTTCCCGGTCGCCTGTCGCCTGGCGCAGGTTCTGCCCGGCTTTCAGCTGGTAGACCTCGAATCCCACATAAGTCCATCCGGCGGATTCCGGCGTGATGGCGTGGACGCGGCCTTGGCTGTCGGGCTTCGACGGTTTGACCAGGAGCTTCGACATCGCAACTCTCCCTTAACGCAGGCCGGCTTCCTTGAGGGAGCGGGTGAGATTGGCATAGCCCATCTTGGCGTAGGTCAGCGGATGAGCCTTCTTCGGATCCTGCTCCGCCTCGATCACTACCCAGCCGTTATAGCCCGGCAGTTCCTTAAACACCGAGACGAAATCCACCATGCCATCACCCGGCACGGTGTAGACGCCTTCGATGACGGAATCGAGGAAGCTCCAGCCTTCAGCCTTCGACTTTTCCATCACGTCCTTGCGTACATCCTTGGTGTGCACATGGCTGATGCGGTTGCGATAGCGGCGGGCGAGCGCAGCCGGGTTGGCGCCGCCCCAGGTGGCGTGACCGGTATCGAGCAGGAGATGAACCGCTTCGCCGGTCGAGCGCATGAAGGCGTCGATATCGGCCTCGGATTCCACGATGGTGCCCATGTGGTGGTGATAGACCACGCGCACGCCTTCCTGCAGGGTGCGTTCGGCCACTTGCGTGATGCGGCGGCCGAACTCGGCCCAATCGCCGTCTTTCATGATGGGACGCTGCGACAGCGGCTTGGAGCGATCACCGTGAATGGCATTCGAGGTCTCGGCAAAGACGAGCACGTTCGATCCCATGGCCTTCAAGAGATCGAGATGCGGCCGCAAAGCCTTCATCTCCGCATTCGCATCGTGCTTCAACAGCTCGGCGGAATACCAGCCGGACACGCAGGCGAGTCCAAAGGGTGCCAGCGCTTTCTTCAACGCTTCCGGTTCGCGCGGAAACTTGTTGCCGAGCTCCATGCCCTCGAAGCCTGCTTCCTTGGCCTCGGCCAGGCAGACCTCCAGCGGCGTCTCGCCACCAAGTTCCAGCATATCGTCGTTGGACCAGCCGATGGGATTGGCCCCGATGCGGATCGTCATGTTCTCATCCTTCTATCTTGATCAATCGCCCACCCGCTGCGCAGCGAGGGCATTCTCATAATCCTTGCGAGCCGTCTTCACCTGCTCGCGCACCGAGACTTCCGGCACTGCGACGTCCCACCAATGACCGCCGGCATCGGTTGAGACGAGAGGATCGGTATCGATGACGATGACGGTGCTGCGCTCCGCGCTACGTGCCTTCTTCAGCGCGTCTTCCAATTCGCCGATTCCCTTCACCTTGATCGCCTGAGCGCCGAGGCTCGCCGCATGGGCGGCAAAGTCGATATCGGGGAGCGTCACATAGTTCGTATGCTGTAAAAGGTTGTTGAAGCTTTCGCCGCCGGTGGCGCGTTGCAGGCGGTTGATGCAGCCATAGCCGCGATTGTCGAGGAGCACGACGATCAGCTTCTTGCCCAGCATGACTGATGTGGCGAGTTCCGAATTCATCATGAGATAGGAACCGTCACCCACCATCACGATCACTTCGCGGGAGGGATCGGCCATCTTCACGCCGAGCCCGCCGGCGATCTCGTAGCCCATGCAGGAATAGCCATATTCCATGTGGTAGCCGAGCGGTTGCAGAGCCTTCCAATGCTTATGCAATTCGCCCGGCAGGCCGCCGGCCGCGCAGACCACCACGTCTGTCGGCTGCGAGGTGCGCTGCACCGCGCCGATCACCTGCGCATCGGAAGGCAGCTCCGCATTGGTCGGATCCGTGTAGCGGGCGGCGGTGTCGAACCAGCGCACCTTTTCGTCTCGAGCCTTCGCTGTCCAGGCCTCCGGCGCTTTCCAGGCGCCGAGCGCGCGGCTCAGTTCCTCAAGACCCACACGCGCATCGGCGACGAGCGGAGCCGCATTATGCTTGGTCGCGTCAAAGGTCTGCACATTGAGGCCGACGATGCGCCGGTTCGGGTTCTTGAACAGGGCCCAGGAACCGGTGGTGAAGTCCTGCAGGCGCGTGCCGACCGCGATCACCACATCGGCCTCTTCAGCGAGCGCGTTGGCGGCGCCCGTGCCGGTCACGCCGACAGCGCCGAGGCAGGCTGCATGATCGTGAGGCAGGCTCGACTTTCCTGCTTGCGTTTCGCCGACGAAGACGCCGTGTTTTTCTGCAAACTCCGCTAGCATCTTCTCTGCGCCGGAATAGAGCACGCCGCCACCTGCGACGATGAAGGGCTTTTTCGCCTTGCGAATGAGATCGGCTGCTTCCGCGAGCTCTGTCTCGTCCGGACGGATGCGGCGTGGCGTCCAGATCTTTTCTGTAAAGAAGCTTTCGGGATAATCATAGGCCTCGGCCTGCGTGTCCTGGCAGAGCGCCAGCGTCACCGGTCCGCACTCGGCAGGATCGGTGAGCACGGTCATCGCCCGCTGGAGCGCGGGGATGATCTGTTCAGGGCGCGTGATGCGGTCGAAATAGCGGGAGACGGGGCGGAAGCAATCATTCGCCGAGACCGTGCCGTCGGAAAAACTCTCAACCTGTTGCAGCACCGGATCGGGCTTGTGGTTGGCGAAGACGTCACCGGGAAGAAGCAGCACGGGCAGGCGGTTCACTTGGGCGACCGCGGCGGCGGTCACCATGTTGGTGGCGCCGGGTCCGATGGAGGTGGTGCAGGCCATCATGCGGCGGCGGCGGGACGCTTTAGCGAAGGCAATCGCCGCATGGGCCATGCCCTGCTCGTTATGGGCGCGGTAGGTGGGAAGCTGGTCGCGCACACCATGCAGCGCCTCGCCCATGCCCGCCACGTTGCCGTGGCCGAAGATCGCCCAGACACCGCCGAAGAGCGGCAGGATTTGCCCGTCGATGTCGGTTTTCTGCGCCGTCAGGAAGCGGGCGACGGCTTGCGCCATGGTCAGGCGGATCGTGCTCATACGGTTTCCTCTCGAATGGCGCCGGCAACAGAGGCAGCAGCGTTCTCAGGTTTTCTCGTTCATGAAAAGAGGGCGGAGCCAAACCGAGCTCCACCCTTGGTATTAAGCAGCTTTCGCGCGTCCGGACATCTTTTGCCATGAATCGACAAGGCGCTGGAAGCGTGAGGCCATGTCATCGACGGCCGCCTCGTCCGATATCTCACTTTTCAGCCAGCGCCGCGCGGCATCGTTGAAGATCGTGCGGCCGACCGCGAAGCCCTTCACCTGCGGCTCCTTGGCGGCGGCCGCGAAAGCGGCCTCCAACTCGTTCTCGGGCGCTTCGAGGCCGAGCAGCACGATGCCACGGCAATAGGGATCATTTTTCGTGATCACCGCCCCGATGGCATGCCAGGCCGCTTCCTCCCGCTGCGGCTCGAGCTTCCACCAATCGGGCTTGATGCCGAGGTCGTAGAGGTGTTGCAGGATACTCGCCACCGTATCGGTCTTCAGTACCCCATGCTTTCCCGCAATGATCTCCACCAGCAATTCGCGGCCGATGCGGCGTGCAGCGTCATGCAGGCGAAGCAGGTCGCGTTCCTGGCGCTCCTTCAACTCCGGCGGATCGTCCGGATGATAGAAGCACAGGCACTTGATCGTATGCCCGACAGGCCATTCCACGAGCTTCGCGCCAAGCGAGCCGCCGCCTTCGAAATCGAGCGGGCGCGAGCCCGGCAGCTCGACCGGCCGGCCGATCCAGAACGGATGATCGGCCGCGCGGAACAGGGCCTCGCGTCCGTAGGTGCCGTCGATCAGCATGCCGAAGCCGGGGCGGCCACCCGCCACCTTTGCGGCCGCCTCGACGGCCAGCACCTTGAAATCGGGAATGCGCTCGATCGGCGCCCCGATCTCCTTCGCCAATGCTTCCAACTGCATGCGGTGATCGATGGCAAGCGCCATGAGCGTGTTGCTTTGCGGCCGGCGCGTCGTTGCCCAGTGGATGTGGTTGATATCCTCGTCGAAGCGCAGGGCCTTGTGGCGGCTGCCGGTTTTGAGGAAATGCTGCAGCTCGGGGAAGGTCGGAATCTCGGGCGAGCAGAGCAGGCGCGAGACCGCAAACGCCCCGCTCGCATTGGCATAGGCGCAGCAGGTTTCGAACGGCTCATCCCGCAGCCATCCGCGCAGGAAGCCGGAGAGAAAGGCATCGCCCGCGCCGAGCACGTTGTAGACCTCGACCGGGAAACCGGGCCCCTTCACGCCGTCGTCGAGCGAGGCGGGGATCTCACTGGGAAACACCACGCAGCCCATGGGGCCGCGCTTGCACACGATGGTCGCCTTCGAGATGGCCCGGATGGCCCGGATGGCAGCGAGCGTATCTTCCGATCCACCCGCGATGTGCAACTCCTCCTCCGTGCCGACGACGAGATCGCAATCGACGAGGATCGGCTTCAAATGCTCCGTCACCGCATCGGAGCGCACATAGCGCGACTCGCCCGCACCGTGGCCGAGCAAGCCCCAGAGGTTGGGACGATAATCGACATCGAATACGACCTTGCGGCCGTGCTCTTTAGCGATGCGGATCGCCTTCCTCTGCGCGGCGGCCGTGTTCTCGCGCGAGAAATGCGTGCCCGTGACGACGATGGCGGCGGCCGACGCGATGAAGCTCTCGTCGATATCGTCCTCGGTCAGCGCCATGTCGGCGCAATTGTCGCGATAGAAGATTAGCGGAAAGGAATCCTCGTCCCGCACACCGAGGATCACCAGCGCGGTAAGCCGTTCCCCGTCGGTGACGATGCCTTTCGTCGAAACGCCCTCGCGCTCCATCTGCTCGCGGATGAAACGGCCCATGGCCTCATCGCCGACGCGGGTGACCAGACCCGATTTCAAACCGAGCCGCGCGGTGCCGATGGCGATATTGGCCGGGCATCCGCCCACCGCCTTGGAAAAGGAGGCCATGTCTTCCAATCGCCCGCCCACCTGCTGGCCGTAGAGATCGACCGAGGAGCGACCGATGGTGATGACATCCAGGGCTGGCTTCATGCTATTCCTCCCGCTGCCGGTCTTCGTCGGACCGTGTGAGAGCCGCGTCGGCCCTTGCAGTTATAGAACGTTTATTCTATTAGCAGCTTACGTTGGAATATCAATTCTAAATTTCACCGTAGCCGGCAAAGAATCAGAGAGGAAACATGATCAGGATCGCCGTTCTGGGCGCGGGCCGAATCGGCCGCATTCACGGGCGCAACGCCGCCAACCATTCGGGTGCCCGCCTCGTGGCGGTGGCCGATCCGCATGCCCCCTCCGCACAGGAGCTGGCAGGGGCGACAGGCGCCGAGGTCGCGTCGCTGGATGAGATCGTCGAGCGCTCCGACGTGGATGCCATCCTTGTCTGCACGCCGACTACGACCCACGCCGATCTGATCGAGCGTGGCGCGCGCGCCGGCAAGGCGGTGTTCTGCGAGAAGCCGGTCGATCTGTCGAGCGCGCGCATCGAGACCTGCCTTGCGGCGGTCGAGAAGGCCGGTACGCCGCTGATGATCGGTTTCAACCGCCGCTTCGATCCGAATTTCGCATCCTTGCGCCGTCGCCTTGCCGACGGCGAGGTCGGCGAGGTCGAACTCGTCACCATTCTGTCGCGCGATCCCGGTCCGCCGCCGGTGAGCTACATCGCCACCTCCGGTGGTCTCTTCCGGGATATGATGATCCACGATCTCGACATGGCCCGCTTCCTGCTGCTCGGCGACGAGCCGGTGGAAGTGCATGCGGTGGGCTCGTCTCTCGTCGACCCGGCCATCGGCCAGGCCGGCGATGTGGACACCGCCGCCGTGATGCTGAAGACCGCCAAGGGCAAGATCGTGCAGATCTCCAATTCCCGCCGCGCCACTTACGGCTACGACCAGCGTGTCGAGGTACACGGCTCCAAGGGCATGATCCGCGCCGGCAATATCCACCGCACGACGGTGGAGGTGGCGAATGCCTCCGGCATTACCGCCGATCCGGTGCAGGACTTCTTCCTGGAGCGCTATGCCGAAGCCTATCGCGACGAACTCACCACGTTCCTGAACGCCATCCGCGACGGCAAGCCATGCAACCCGACCGGCCGCGATGGGCTGATGGCCCAGCGTCTCGCTGATGCGGCGGCGGAATCAGCGCAGAGCGGTAAGCCGGTACGGGTGTAAGCAGACGTCATCCCGGACGGCGTAAGCCGATCCGGGAGCGTTGAATCATTGAAGCGCTGCCATTCCGGGGCCGCGCAGCGGAGCCCGGGATCCATAAACGCTGACGCTCCGGAGCAAGCGAAGGGGAGGCCGCTGCACCTTTCTCCCACCGTCGTGGTTATGGATTCCCGCCTGCGCGGGGATGATGGTGTCGAGGTTCCAGTGCTTTATTCTGCCGACGATCCCGGATCGCCCGAGGCGTCCGGGATGACGGGCTAACCTTCCGCCCGCTTCTCTGCCGTTCCCACAGCCAGCGCCATCGCCAACGCAAAGGAGGCGGAGAGCGACCGGAAGGCGCCGAAATCGGCTTCTGCGACTTCGAGCCAGACATCGGCATTCGTCACCAGCGGGCTGAAGGCGGAATCCGTGATCGCCACCACCGGCACATCGCGCTGCGCGGCCGCTGCGGCGAGGTCGGCCGTGACAGGCGCGTAGGGCGTGAAGCTGATGGCGAGCACCGCGTCACGCTTCGTCGCAATGGCGAGCTGTTCGGGGCCAAGCTGGCCGACATGATCGATGAGGATCGCCCGCACTCCGAGCTTGCCGAACGCATAGGCGCAATAGGCGATGACCGGGAACACCCGGCGGGCGCCGAGGAGATAGACCGTATCGGCCTTGGCCAGGGTCTCGATGGCGCGGGACAGCTCTTCCGGGCGCACCGAGGCCTGCATCCGATCGAGGGAGACGGCCGCGGCATGGGTGAAGCCCTCGAGCAGGGAGGCCGCATGCACGTGATGCCCTTCCGCGTCGCGCAATCCCTTGAGGCGCTCGCGGTAATCGGGAAAGCGCTCGCGCAGGCGATCGCGAAAGATCTGCTGCAGATGGGAGAAGCCGTCATAGCCGAGGCTCTTGGCGAAGCGCACCAGTGTGGAGGGCTGCACGCCGGCATGTTCGGCGATGCCCGCCACCGTTCCGAAGGCCATGTCTTCGGGATGCTCCAGCGCAAAGGCCGCGAGCTGCTTCAGGCGCTTCGGCATCGATTCGCGGCGGCTAAGCAGCAGTGTCCGCAACCCGTCGAAATCGTCAGGAACCTCTGTCGTGACCGCTTCTGCACCACCCATGCTGTTCCGTTGCTCCATGTGCTCGACCCTGGGCTCCAGATCGGGCCTTGACCCAATCCTACAAAAATGGAATAAAAATTCCAATATAGAAACAAAAAGGTTCTGACGTTCCGTTTTGACGGACGATCGGACCGGCAGAGGGAACGCTGTACGGACGGTGATTCGCCCTTCGGCTCATTTGTTTTCTCTCTGCCCGGTGAGGCAAGCGGCAAGGCCGCGGCGGTCGCCGCAGCGCACAGGCGTTGCGGTGCTCGCATGAGAACCATCTGGGAGGAAGAGTATGAAATCACTCGTTACCGGTCTGGCCGCCGCAGCGGCTCTGACCTTTGCCACTGCTGCCCCGGTCGCGGCGCAGCAGAATACCCGCATCATCGTCGTCAGCCACGGCCAGGCCAACGATCCGTTCTGGTCGGTGGTCAAAAACGGCGTGACGGCGGGTGGCCAGGATATGAAGATCCAGGTCGATTATCGGGCACCTGAGACCTTCGACATGGTCGCCATGGCCCAGCTCATCGATGCGGCAGTGAATCAGAAGCCGGCGGGCCTGATCGTCTCGATCCCGGATTCTTCGGCGCTCGGCCCGGCGATCCAGAAGGCGGTCGCCGCCGGCATTCCGGTGATCTCGATGAATTCGGGCTCCGACGTATCGAAGAAGCTCGGCGCGTTGCTCCATGTGGGCCAGGACGAGGTCGAGGCCGGGCGCATCGCCGGCGCGAAGCTGAAGGAGCTGGGCGGCAAGGTCGGCTTGTGCGTGAACCAGGAGGTCGGCAACGTGTCGCTCGATCTGCGCTGCAAGGGCTTCATGGAAGGCTTCGGCGGCAAGGTGACGGTGCTTCCCGTCACGAACGATCCGGCGGATGTACGTGCCAAGGTGAAGGCGGCGGTTGCTGCCGATGCCTCGATTGATACCATCCTCGCGCTCGGCGCCGGCACGGCGGGCGAGCCGTCGGTGGCGGCCGTGAAGGAGGCCGGCAAGACCGGCGCCATCCGCGTCGCCACGTTCGACATGTCGGCCGGCTTCCTCAAGTCGGTGGCGAGCGGCGAGGCGCTCTTCGCCATCGACCAGCAGCAATATCTGCAGGGTTATCTGCCGGTGGTGTTCCTGGCGAATTACGCCAAATACGGCCTGATGCCCGGCGGCAATGTGCCCTCCGGCCCGAACCTGATCACGAAGGACAAGGCCAGCCAGGTGATCGATCTGTCCGCCAAGGGCATTCGCTAACACATCGATCGGAGCCTGCGGTTGCAGCGACCGCAGGCTCCTCCATTTTTGGATTCATTTGGGGAGGCGCTCATGGTCGACACCACCCAGCCGACCGCCAATCTCGCACCGGCCGCGGCCGTCAAGAAAATTCAGGACGAGCGCCTGCGGGAGGTCTCCCTCCTCACGAAGATCATGCGGCGGCCCGAGCTCGGCGCATTGGCCGGTCTCATCCTCGTCACGATCTTCTTTCTGTCGACCGCCGATGCCTCGATGTTCACCCTTGCGGGCATCATGAACATTCTCTCGCCTGCCTCGCAGCTCGGCATCCTCGCCATCGCGGCTGCTCTCCTGATGATCGGCGGCGAGTTCGATCTCTCCATAGGTTCCATGGTGGCCTTCACTGGCCTCGTCTTCGGCGCTTTCATCACGCTGAGCGGCTGGCCGCTCCTTGTCGCGATCGCTGCGACCTTCGTCGTGGCGGCGGTGCTCGGTGGGCTCAACGGCCAGATGGTGATCCGCACACGGCTTCCTTCCTTCATCGTCACGCTCGCCTTCCTGTTCATCCTGCGCGGCCTCTCGCTCGTCGGCTTGAAATGGGCAACCGGCGGATCGACCCAGATGCGCGGCATCGGCGATCAGGCGGGCGAGGGCCTCATCCGCGAACTCTTCTCGGGCGTCGCCTTCGAGGGCGTGTTCTCCTGGCTCGCGGCGAATGACATCATCGCCAAGTTCCCGAATGGCACGCCGACCGTGACGGGAATGCCAGTCTCCATCGTCTGGTTCATTCTCTTCGCGCTGGCAGCCACATGGCTTCTTCTGCGCACACGCGCCGGCAACTGGATCTTTGCCGCCGGCGGCGATGCCAATGCGGCGCGCAATTCCGGCGTGCCGGTCGACCGGGTGAAAACGGCGCTCTTCATGCTCACCGCCGCCGCCGCCGCCCTTGTCGCCATCCTCACCGTGCTCGATGCCGGATCGACCGATGCGCGGCGCGGTTTCCAGAAGGAGTTCGAGGCCATCATCGCCGCAGTGATCGGCGGCTGCCTGCTCACCGGCGGCTACGGCTCGGCCATCGGGGCGTTCTTCGGCGCCATCATCTTCGGCATGGTGTCCATCGGCCTCACCTATACGCGGTTCGATTCCGACTGGTTCCAGGTCTTCCTCGGCGCCATGCTGCTGCTGGCCGTGCTGTTCAACAACTTCATCCGCCGCAAAGTGACGGGAGAGCGCTGATGGACAAGCAAGCTCCGCTCATCGATATCCGTAATCTCGTCAAGCATTTCGGCTCGGTGATCGCACTCTCCGGCGTGTCGCTCACCGTCCATCGCGGCGAGGTCATGTGTCTGCTCGGCGACAACGGCGCCGGCAAGTCGACGCTGATCAAGACGCTCGCCGGCGTCCACAAGCCGACCTCGGGCGAGTTCTTCGTCGAAGGCCAGCCGGTGACCTTCACCAGCCCGCGCGATGCACTCGATGCGGGCATTGCGACGGTCTATCAGGACCTTGCGATGATTCCGCTCATGTCGGTCACGCGCAACTTCTTCATGGGTCGCGAGCCGGTGAAGGGCATCTGGCCGTTCCGCAATGTGGATTTCGACCATTGTGACGAGGTCACCCGCGAGGAGATGCACAAGATCGGCATCGACGTGCGCGATCCGCACCAGGCCGTCGGTACTCTGTCCGGCGGCGAGCGGCAATGCGTGGCGATTGCCCGCGCGGTTTATTTCGGCGCCAAGGTGCTGATCCTCGACGAGCCGACATCGGCGCTCGGCGTGGCACAGACCTCCATGGTGCTGAAATACATCCACCAGGTGCGGAGTAAGGGCCTTGGCGTGATCTTCATCACGCACAATGTGCGCCATGCCTATGCGGTGGGTGACCGTTTCACCGTGCTCAATCGCGGCAAGACGCTCGGCACCTACAAGAAATCCGAGATCCAGATCGATGAGCTGCAGAATCTCATGGCCGGCGGCAAGGAATTGCAGGCGGTGTCAGAGGAACTGGGTGGGATGGTGTAGTCGCGATCACTGGCGATTTCCCATAGGATGTAGGCGCTTTTCCCTCCCCACAAGGCGGAGGAGGGCATCGGGCGCCATCTTTCATTTGTGGACCTGACTCTCGGGATGAGTGCGGAGAATAGTTCATCAACACTGGAGCATGACGCATGACAACACTCGGCATCGGTCTCATCGGCACGGGCTATATGGGCAAGTGCCATGCGCTTGCCTGGAATGCCGTTGCTGCCGTCTTCGGCGATGTGGATCGGCCGCGTCTCGCGGTGCTGGCTGAAACGTCTCAGGAACTTGCCGAGAGAAAAGCGCGCGAGCTCGGCTTTGCGCGTGCCACCGGCGATTGGCGCACGCTGGTTGCCGATCCTGACGTCGATGTGGTGTCGATCACCACGCCCAACGCCTTCCATCCCGAGATGGCGATTGCGGCGCTGGAGGCGGGCAAGCATGTCTGGTGCGAGAAGCCGATGGCGACGAAGCTGGTTGATGCGGAGCGGATGCTGGCTGCTGCGCGCGCCTCGGGCAAGGTTGCGGTGCTTGGCTATAACTACATCCAGAATCCGATCATGCGCCTGATCCGCCTCCTCCTCGACGAGGGAGAAATCGGCGAGGTCAATCATGTGCGTCTCGAGATGGACGAGGATTTCATGGCCGATCCGGGGGAGCTCTTCTTCTGGAAGAGCGAGGCGAGTTCCGGCCACGGTGCGCTCGACGATTTCGGCGTCCATGCGCTGAGCCTGATCTGGGTTCTGTTCGGCGGCGTGCGCCGTGTCTGCGGGCATATGGCCAAGCCTTACGCGGACCGCCCGGTGAAGGATGGTGGTCGTCGCGCCGTCGAGACCTACGACATCGCCACGACCCTGATCGAGCTTAACAATGGCGCTTCCAGCATAATCGCGCTCAACCGCTCAGCCTGGGGCCGCAAGGGGCGCATCTTCGTCCAGCTCTTCGGCTCGAAAGGCACCATCGTCTATGACCAGGAGCGGATGAACGAGGTGCAGCTTTATACGGCCGATGGAGCGAAGGATCGCCAAGGCTTTCGCACCATCCTGACCTCCCCGCATCATCCGCCTTATGATAAATTCATTCCCGCGCCGGGACATGGACTCGGCTTCAACGACCTGAAGATCGTCGAGTGCCGGGAACTGATCCGCCGCATCGATGGGAAGGCCGCCCATCTGATTACGTTCGAGGATGGCATCCGCATCGAGCGGGTCGTGGATGCGATCGCGAGGAGCGCGCATTCGGGCGTCTGGGTAGATGTCCCAGCGAGTGAGGATAGACAAGCCGCTTAAGGAGGTTCGACCATGAAAGTCGGGACAACAGCGGATCGGATCATCATCGAGTACGATATCAGGCAGGCGCCGCAGCAGATCTGGGCCGCATTGACCGCGCCGGAAGCGATTACGGCCTGGTGGGGTAACCACGTGAGCCTGGATGCGAAAGCCGGCGGTGCTTTCCGTGAAGAATGGACCGACGAAACCGGACGGAGAGTGGTCACCACCGGAACCGTGAGCCGATTCGAGCCGCCGGAATTCCTCGAACTCACCTGGGCTGACGAGGATTGGCCTCAGCCCACCCAGGTGTCCATGGTTCTCGATCCCGTCGCGGAGACAAAAACGCTCCTGCGGCTTGAGCATCGCGGCTGGTCGGTATTGCCCGCAGACAAGAGGCAGCGGCTGATCGAGCAGCATGCAGCGGGCTGGCATCATCACTTGCGGGATCTCGAGGCTTATCTGGGCCGTTGAGATTCTCTTTAGGCCGCGTGCGCCTTCACCACCTCAAGGAAGGCATCCGCATAGCGGTCGAGCTTGGCCTGTCCGACGCCATGAATTTCACCGAAGGCGCGCACGGTTGTCGGCCGCTTGGCCACCATGTCGATCAGGCTGCGGTCGGAGAAGATCACGTAGGCCGGTACGCCCTCTTCCTTGGCAAGCCGCGTGCGCAGGGCCTTCAGATCGAGGAGCAGCGGATCGTCGGAGGGCACGACGGATTCCGCTTCCATCCGCGAGCGTCTGCGGCGGCGCTCGGCGGGCTTCATGAGCACGTCGGAGCGCAACTCGATCCGCTCCTGACTTTTGAGCACCGCGACGCCCTTGTCGGTCAGCGTCCAGCGGCCGTATTCGGCGAGTTCGAGTCCGATCAATCCCGCCGCATAGATCTGTCGCAGCAGCGAGCGCCATTCGGTTTTCGAACGGTCGTTGCCGACTCCAAAGGTTTTCAGCTTGTCGTGGCCGAAGCGACGGATCGAATCCGTCTCCTCGCCCACGAGGATGCTGATGAGATGCTCGGTGCCGAAGCGCTCGCCCGTGCGCACGATGGCGGAGAGAATCTTTTGCGCCTCGATGGTGCCATCAAAAGACATCACGCCATCGATGCACAGATCGCAATTGCCGCACGGTTCGGTGCTCTCACCGAAATAGGCGAGCAGGGTCTGGCGGCGGCAGCGCGGCGCTTCGCATAAGGCGACGAGTGCGTTGAGGCGCTGACGTTCCACACGCTTCTGCTCGTCTGCCGCGTCGCTCTCCTCGATCTGCAGCCGGCGCAGGCGCATGTCGTCGAGGCCGTAGAGGGTGAGCGTGTCGGCGGGTGCGCCGTCGCGGCCTGCGCGGCCGATTTCCTGGTAATAGGCCTCGATGGATTTCGGCAAAGCCGCATGGGCGACGAAGCGAACGTCGGGCTTGTCGATGCCCATGCCGAAGGCCACGGTCGCCACCATCACCACGCCATCCTCCTGCAGGAAGATGTCCTGATTCTTGGCGCGGTCGGCTTGCGGCATGCCGGCGTGGTAGGGCAGGGCGCGGTAGCCGGCCTGGCTCAGGGAATCGGCGAGCTTCTCGGTGGCATCGCGGGACGAGCAATAGACGATGCCGCTCTCATGCCGGTGCTTGTCGAGGAAGGCAAAGAGCTGACGCCTCGAATGTTCCTTCGCCTGCATGGCAAGACGCAGGTTCGGCCGGTCGAAGCCGTGAATGAAGAGGCGCGGCTCCTCCTCGAACAGGCGATGCATGATGTCGCCGCGCGTCGCCACGTCGGCGGTGGCGGTGAGCGCGATGGTCTGCACGTTGCCGAGGCGCTGGCGCACTTCGCCGAGCATGGCGTATTCCGGCCGGAAGTCGTGGCCCCATTGCGAGACGCAGTGTGCTTCGTCGATGGCAAGCAGGTTCACGCCGGCGCGTCCGAGCCATTCCGTGGTGCCGGTATTCGCGAGGCGTTCCGGCGAGGCGTAGAGAATGCGCATGCTGCGGTCGCGCACCGCATCGACCACGCGGCGGTTCTCGGCCGGGTCGTTGGCGGAGTTGAGGCTGCCCGCCTCGATGCCGAAATGCCGAAGTGCGGCCACCTGATCGCGCATGAGGGCGATGAGCGGCGAGACGACCAGGGTCAGGCCCTCGCGGGCGAGCGTCGGCAACTGGTAGCACAGGGATTTTCCTGCACCGGTCGGCATGATGGCGAGAACGTCCTCGCCGGCCAGCACGGCGCGCACGATCTCCTCCTGTCCTTCGCGGAAGGAGGGAAAGCCGAAAACGTCGTGGAGAATCTTGGCGGGATCGATCACAAAAGCCGTGTGGCCGATGACGGATTCAAGGTCAATGCGTCATCGGGAATCCCTAAGCGGGCTAGGACGCCTTTCGCAGCGGCAAAGCCGGTGGCGAAACTGGCCTGGAGCAGGTAGCCGCCGGTCGGCGCCTCCCAGTCCAGCATCTCGCCGGCCACGAAGGTGCCCGGAATCAGGCGCAGCATCAGGTGCTCGTCCACCTCGTCGAACGGCACGCCGCCGGCGCTGGAAATGGCGCGGTCAAGAGGCTTCGTGCCCGTCAGTGTCAGGGGCGCGGCCTTGATCAGGCGGGCGAGCGAATAGGGGTCCGACGGCAGGGCAGGGGACAGCTCTCGCAGCAGCGCGATCCCGACCGGGCTGAGGCCGGCGCTTTTCCGCAGGAAGGTGGAGGCGGACTGGCCCTTTCGTGGCGCACTCAGGCGCTTGGCGAGAGCCTCCTCGGACAGGTCGGGTCGCAGGTCGAGGTGCAGGGTGGCGCTGCCCAGCTGTTCGATGGCATCGCGGAGCCTGGCCGAGAGGGCATAGACCGCGCCGCCCTCGATCCCGTTCGCTGTGAGGATGGCCTCGCCCTTCACGGTTCTGTCCTCGAAGGTCAGGGCGATTCGCTTCAGGGGCTCACCCTCGAAGCGGCTGCGCATGATGTCGGACCAGGGAAGGGTGAAGCCCATATTGGCCGGCCGGAGGGGCGAGACCTGGATACCGCGTCGGGACAGAAGCGCCACCCAGGTTCCATCGGAACCGAGGCGGGGCCAGCTTGCGCCGCCGAGCGCCAGGATGGTAGCCGAGGGCTTGACCTGGACTTTCTGGCCGGCCGCATCGGTGAAGACCAGATGGCCGTCCTCGTCCCAGCCCTGCCAGCGATGGCGCAGACTGAGGCGGATTCCGAGGCCCTCCAGGCGCGAAAGCCAGGCGCGCAGAAGGGGCGAGGCCTTGAAGGCTTTTGGAAACACGCGTCCGCTGGAGCCTACGAAGGTCTCCTGTCCCAATCCCTCGCTCCAGGCGCGCAGATCGTCCGGACGGAAGGCCTCGATCAGGGGGCGCAGCTGCGGCTCGGCCTCGGCATAGCGAGTGACGAAGCGCTCGAATTCCTCCGAATGCGTCAGGTTCAGCCCGCCCCTTCCCGCCATGAGGAGCTTCCGTCCGACGGACGGCATCTGGTCGTAGAGAGTGACCTTGAGGCCCGCACGTCCCAGAACCTCCGCGGCGATCAGGCCGGCGGGGCCGCCGCCGACGATGGCGACATCAGAAGAGGAGGGACTTGAGGACATGCGGTCAGCTGACGCGGGAGAAGGTGAATTCTGGACCCCCACGCTTCAGCATGGCATGCAGCGTCATCGGGTTCATGGCTTTTGCACATGAACGCCACGGGCTATTTTTGCAAGGGGAGCGGCGCTCAACGCCGCCCGAAGGGGATTTTTCATGCGGGTTCTTTTCATTGTGGGCTTGGTGGCCCTGGGGCTGGCCGGCTGCGCCGGCGACTGGGCGCTGACCCCCAAGGATGCCGTCCTGGCGAGTTCCACGAACGATGCCGCCGAGGCTGCCAGGCTGATCTCGGCTTACCGCGTCTCGAAGGGCCTGAGCCCGGTGACGGTGGATTCCTCTCTCAACAAGGCGGCGGAGCATCAGGCCCGGGCAGTGGCGGCGGCGGGCCGGCTCAGCCATGGCAGCTTCGCCAGCCGCATGGATGAATACGGCATCATCGGCTATTCCGCGGAAAACCTTTCGGCCGGCTCGGACTCGGTTGACGGCGCCATCGGGCGCTGGAAGGCCTCGCCCGGCCACAACAGCAATCTCCTGATGCCCCAGGCCCGCAAGATCGGGCTCGCCCGCGCGGACGCGAACAACCGCTACGGCCGCTACTGGGCGCTCGTTCTCGGTCAGTAAGCGTGGCACTCATAGAGGCCTGGAGCGTTAGGAATCGAGTTCCTCTCGCTCGCGGCCCGCATGACCCATCAGCAAATGCTCGCCTTTGCCATCGTCACCGGGATGATGGCACTCTTCGTATGGGGTCGCTTCCGCTACGATCTCGTCGCGGTTCTGTCGCTCCTTGCCGCGGTGCTGGTCGGCATCGTTCCAGCCGACAAGGCTTTTGAGGGCTTCAGCGACGACATCGTCATCATCGTGGCGAGCGCGCTCCTGGTCAGTGCGGCCATGGCGAAATCGGGGGTGCTCGAGGCCGGGCTGAACCGGGTCGGGCCCTATTTGCGCACTACGCAGATTCAGGTCGTCGTGCTCGTCGCCGTGGTGACGGTTCTCTCCGCCTTCGTGAAGAACATCGGCGCGCTGGCGATGATGATTCCCGTCGCATTCCAGATCGCCCGGCGCACGAACACGCCGCCTTCGAGCTTCCTCATGCCGATGGCCTTCGGCTCCCTACTCGGCGGCATCGTGACCCTGATCGGCACCTCACCCAACATCATCGTGTCGCGGGTCCGAGAGGAGCTTCTGGGCGAACCCTTCGGGATGTTCGATTTCACGCCGGTCGGGCTCGGCATCGCGTTGGCGGGCGTCGTCTTCCTCGCCTTCGGCTATCGCCTGCTCCCACAAGGCCGGAAGGGCGCTGCATCGCTGGATGAAGCGCTCAACATCAAGGACTACGTGACCGAGGCGCGCGTGACGTCCAATTCCGACGTGGTCGGGAAAACCGTGGCGGATCTGCACAGGCTCGCCAATGGCGAGGTGAAGGTCGCGGCCATCATCCGCAATGAAACTCGCAGCTCACGTCCGCTCCCGGATGCGGCCATCCGCGAGAACGACCTGCTCATGCTCGAAGGCGAGCCGGATGCGCTCGAGAGCACTGTCGCCCGGGCCGGACTGAAGCTCAGTCGGGAGCATCGCCAGCCCGAAACGGACGAGGCCACGGACGAGATCGGCGTCATCGAGGCCATCGTCGGGCCGAACTCCGCGCTTGCAGGCGTTTCGGCGGAGGAGATCGGCCTCTATGAGCGATACGGCGTCAATCTCATCGCCGTCAGCCGCAGCGGCGAGCGTTTCAAGGAGAGGCTGCGCAAGATTGCCCTGCGTTCGGGCGATGTCATCGTGCTCCAGGGCAATCTCAAGAAGCTGCCGGATACCTTGCGCGAACTCGGCTGCCTTCCCCTGGCGGCCCGCGAGATTCGCCTCGGCAGCGCGCGCCGGAGCCTCGTTCCCGCGGCGATTCTCGCCGTCACCATGATGCTGGTCGCCCTCAACATCCTGCCCGTGGCCATTGCCTTCTTCGGAGCAGGCGTCCTCCTCATCATCTTCGGCTCGCTTACCCTGCGCGAGGTCTACGAGACCATTGAGTGGCCGATCATCGTCATGCTCGGCGCGCTGATCCCGGTCAGCGAGTCGATCCGCACGACCGGCGGCACGGATCTGATCGCAGGCTGGCTCTCATCCGCCGCCAACATGCTGCCGCCGACCGGAGCCCTCGTGCTCATCATGGTGGCCGCGATGGCGGTGACGCCGTTCCTCAACAATGCCGCAACGGTGCTGGTGATGGCGCCCATCGCGGCGAGCTTCGCCACCCAGCTCGGCTTCAGGCCCGATGCTTTCCTCATGGCGGTCGCGATCGGCGCTGCCTGCGACTTCCTCACCCCTATCGGCCATCAATGCAACACGCTGGTGATGGGGCCGGGCGGTTACCGATTCGGCGACTATTGGCGGCTCGGGCTGCCGCTCTCGATCCTGGTGGTGGTGATCGGCGTGCCGCTCATCATGCTGGTCTGGCCGCTGCAGTAGAGCATCAGACCCAAAAGGGAGCAGCGCTTTTGGGATCGATCCGATCGATGCGTCTTCATTCCCGTCAGCGGAAGATTGCCGTGAGGAGCAGGGTGGTGCCTGCGATCGAGGTCGAGAGAGCCACGATCATGGCCCAAATGTGCAGCCGGTCCCGCTCCTCCTGGTTGAGCAAGGGGCGATAGCGCGAATCAGAGCGGCCGAAGATGAAGCTGGTGTTCCGCGCCGGCCGGGGATCGTGCGGCAACACGCAGAAGCTCGACCGCACCGTCTGTTGGCGGACGCTGTAGGACGTTTCGCGGGAGAGCGGCGGGGTCATGGCGGGACGCTACACAGGGCAGGATTGCGAGCGAGAGATTCGCCTCAAAGGCGTGAAGGAGTGGTAAAGGCGCCAAGCTTTTCCCATCGTCGTAAACCAAACCTTTCCGAAGGACTGCTGCCGAAAGCCGCTCAGGTCCGCTTCAGACCCCGCTTTTCATGGGACGTCGATTGCGTTACGTAGTATCGTATTCGTCATGGAGAGGCCCGTGGGCAAAGTATCGGGTTTGGGAGCAATCGTTGCGCTGGGGCTGATATTGTCCGCGTGCAATCAAACGGACGCAGGTTCGGCCGCCGGTGAGATTGCCGCCGCTCTGGATCCGACAGGGATCTCCGGCGCCGCCATGGAAATCGCCGAGACCAGCCAAGCGGCTTCCGGTGGGGTGGACTTCAGCGCCCTTGCCCCCCGCCTTGCGGATATCGCGGCCGGCAACACGTCGGGCCCGAACTACATGGCTTCCTTCGACCGTCAGATCGCGCTCACGATGGCCAGGCAATCGGCCAAGATGGCTCAATCCGCCCGCAACACAGCCGTGGATGCTGCCGTGGGCGCGGCCTTGAGCGGCGGGACGAGCCTTGTGGGTTCGGGCTACGGCCTCGCCATGCAGGGCGCCGGCAACGCCATGCTGGCGGCTCAAATGGCTGGCGCCAGGGCGCAGGCAAGTGCCGATGTCGCAAGGGCGGAGGCTCAGCAGAGGGCCGAACAGCTCGTCCCGGATGCGGACCGGCCCTCGGAAGCTCAGGCTGTGTTGTCCATCCTCGGCGGCTCTTCCGGGACCAGCGCCTCGTGGCAGAACCCCGCCACCGGCGCGTCCGGAAGGGTGACCCTCAAAGTCATGGACAAGAGGATGTTCGGTGGCCTCGATTGCCGCTCGATTCAGCGGGAATGGAGAAGCGGTTCAACATTGCGCCGAGGCGATATGCTGGCCTGCCGCAACAAAGGTGAATGGTACGCCTTTTCATAGCGCTTCGCCCCGGTCGATGCGCGGTTTGAAAAAGGAAGCATCGGGCGGGTCCAATCGTGCTTTCCACTTTTCACATCCGATGCTTAAGCAGAAAACGGGTCGTCACATCATCATCCGTATGGCATGTCGTAAGCCGATTCTGAAAGCGCAGACATGACACAAGCCTCCGTCCAAAAAACCATGACCGCGTCCGATTGGGCGCTGCTTACCATTCTCTCGATCGTCTGGGGTGGCTCCTTCCTCTTCATCGGTGTCACGGTGCGTGAACTGCCGCCTTTGACCATCGTGGCGCTGCGGGTGGCGACGGCCGCCTTGGCGCTTCTCCTCGTTTTGCGGATCATGGGCGTGGAGTTGCCGCGCACCCGTCAGGTCTGGGCTGCCTTTCTCGGCATGTCGATTCTCAACAACGTCATCCCCTTCACGCTCATCGTTTGGGGACAGAGTCATATCGCGAGCGGCCTTGCCTCCATTCTCAATGCGACCACGCCGCTCTTCACCGTGATCGTGGCGCATTACCTGACAGCCGACGAGCGCCTGACGGGGCAGAAATTCGCAGGTGTCATTGTGGGCTTCGTCGGTGTCGCAGTGATGATCGGAGCTGCGGCTTTCGCTTCGCTGGATGCGAGCATCCTGGCGCAGATCGCGGTTCTGGGCGCTGCCCTGTCCTATGCCTTTTCAGGCGTGTTCGGGCGGCGCTTCAAGACCATGGGCATTCCGCCGCTCGCCACCGCCGCCGGGCAGGTCACGGTATCGAGCGCGATTCTTTTGCCCACGGCACTGATTGTCGACCGGCCCTGGGCGCTCACGATGCCGAGCACCGGGGCGATCCTGTCACTCTCAGCCCTCGGCCTCGTCTCGACAGCCTTCGCCTATCTGATCTTCTTCCGCCTGCTTGCGCGGGCCGGCGCCACCAATGTCGGCCTCGTGACCTTCCTCATCCCGGTCAGCGCCATCCTTCTCGGCGTGCTGATCCTCGGCGAGACACTGGCTGCGCGTCACATCGTCGGGATGGTCCTGATCGGCGCGGGGCTCGTCCTGATCGACGGGCGTCTCGTCTCCACGCTGGCGCGATTTACCGCGAAGGAGCCGGTGACGCGCGGAAACGGTTGAACATCATGTCGGGCGCGCTGGTATTGTGGCGCGAGGGAAGAAGGCGGCCCATCCACGCATCGGTCGCCTTCGCGCCCTGAAAGTTCATGATCATCTCCTCGCGCCAGGAGCGGGCCTTTTCCTCACGCACGGCGATGCGCGCCACATCCGCGTTGAATTCGGTCACGTACATGGAACGCAGCCCTGCGAAGGGCAGGCCGGATACGCCCTGATCGAAGGCGATGTCCAGGGTCATGCGCTCCTCGTTGAGGGCCTTGACGGCGACACTCGTCTTGCCGCCCTTCGCCAGTGTCAGCGTGAAGGTCATGGTCTTCGGATCGAAGGCGATATCCTTCAGATTGACCACCGGCCGCTGGTCGAATTCCACCGGGCCGACGAGGAAGGAAGAACCATAAGAAGTCCAATCCAGATGCTCGGGCGGAAGCGGCTTGATGCGCCAATAGCCGTCGCCCGGATAGATCACGAGCACTTCGATCGCCTTGTCGCCGCGCTTCTTGAGCAGCTGGAGGAGATGGATCCTGTGCGTGACCTTGTCGCCGATGGTCACCGTGACGTCGCTCGGGCGCCAGAACTCGGTGAAGGACAAGCCCATGATGCGGACATTCGCGTCCTCATAGAGGGTCGACATGGTCGGATGCGGCTTGGTCGAGGTCTCCTCGGAAATGTCCTCGCAGGCGGTCCAGTCCGGCTCCCAGCGATCCTGGCGGAGGGAGCCCATATAGGCTGGATGCACGGCCTCGATCTGGAAATGCTTCACCTCCGGCGAAGCGAAATTGATCGCCACGTTGTCCTTTTCCGCGCAGAGCACCGGCTCGCTGGTATTCGTCACATCCACGGCCAGCCCGTCGAGGGTGGCGGCGCTTGCCGTGGAGGCAAGACCAAGGAATCCAAGGGCGATGAGCCGGGACAAGAATTGGGGCATCGTCAATAATCTTTACGGAAGCTAAAGCGGCGGGAAGCGCCAGAGATAGCGCGCCCTGACTATGCCGTCGAGCCAAGACACCTTTGCAGGCGAGCCTGTTGATTCGACATGGCTGCCATCGCATCTATGCGATTAGGGATCGGGGGAGGCCTGTGATAGGGTGAAAGCGCCCTGAAGCGTGGCTTCAGGGGCGAATGACCCTCGAACAACCCCCTTCTCGCCGGATTTGAGGCCGTTTTTCTTGAGTTTTCGATGATGCGCCTGACCTTGAGCCTGTCCGACAATCCCGCCACGACTTCGGTCGAGCGGGCGATCATGGAGTTCCGCAGCGCCCGTCCCGTGGTGATCGACGGGTCGGAGGGCAGCGCGCTCGTGGTCGGTGTCGAGGATCTGGGCGAGGCCATGAGCACCGAAATCGAGGCCATCGCGGGAGGTCACGCCTATCTCGTCCTGCCGGCGGCAAGGCTCCGCCGCCTCGGCCTCGAGCGCGAGGTCCCCGGCCGGGTGGCTCTGCCCGTGGTGGACCGCAGCCGCGTGGAGGCTCTGGCCCTCAAGGTCGACAGCCGCATCGATGCGCCGGTCCGGCCCACCGATACGCTGGACGGGGAGGCTCTGGAACTGGCTCGCCTGTCGCTCGTTCTGCCGGCCGTGATTGTCGTGCCGCTGACGAAGGGCGTCGAGATCGATTCGTCGCTCGTGCGGGTTTCCGGAGAGGCCATTCGCGGCTATCGGCGCGCCAAGGCGGCCGACCTGAAGATCGTCAGCCGGGCGCCGGTGCCGCTGGAAGGCGCGCCCACCAGCGAGTTCGTGGTGTTCCGCGGTGGCGAGGGCCTGCGCGATCAGGTGGCGATCGTGGTCGGCAAGCCGGATTTCTCCAAGCCGGTGACCGTGCGGCTGCATTCGGCGTGCCTGACGGGCGATCTCTTCGGCAGCCTGAAATGCGATTGCGGCGACCAGCTGCGCGAGACCGTGCGCTTCATGGCGCAAGCCGAGGGCGGCATCCTGCTTTATCTCGACCAGGAAGGACGCGGGAACGGCATCGCCAACAAGATCCGGGCCTACAAGCTCCAGTCGCAAGGTTACGACACCTATGACGCCGACGAGGTTCTGGGCTTCGAGGCCGATCAGCGCCGCTTCGATTTCGCGGCCGTGATGCTGCAGGAACTGGGCGTGAGCAAGGTCCGCCTCATGACCAACAACCCGGAAAAGATCGCGGCTCTGACCAAGGCGGGTCTCGAGGTGATCTCCGATCATCGCGTGCTGGGTCGCCCGACGGCGGAGAACGTCAGCTACCTTGCCGCCAAGCGCGATCGCGCCGGGCACTATATCGATCTCGAGGGCATGCTCGCCTGCTCGAACAAGGATTGAGCCCTCCGTTCATCGGACACGTCGTTTGATTGCCCACAGGATCCGAAGGTTCCTGTGGATTCTGTGCGGGTATCGCACGACGATGTCGACGTAAGCCACTGCAATCGTTGAAATTTGAGTCCCCTACATCCCCATTCTTGCGACGTAAATGGTATGCGTATAGTATACTATACCTAGTTCATGAATGTAGGGAGACATCAACGAATGCTGCGACAATTATCACTTGCTGTGGCCGCCGCCGGAATTCTGACGAGTACTGCCCAGGCCCATGGAATCTGGACGGCTCAACGCCATGGCGACCTCGCCATCGTCTATGGCCATGGCGCCGGGGACGATGCCTACAAGCCGGAAAAGGTGAAGAGTGCCATCTCGCATCTGGAGTCGGGAGAGAAGAGGGACAGCAAGATTTTGCACCAGGCGAAGAACGCACTGGTCGAGCCCGCAACCGATGCGGTGGCCCTGACTGTAATCCTCGACAATGACATCTGGACGAAGGGCGCAGACGGCAAGTCGGTCAACAGGCCGAAAAGCCAGGTGACGGGAGCGCAATCGGCGAGCCATTCCATCAAGATTAACACGACGATTCTGAAAACCGGTGCTGCGCCGAAGCCGACAGGACAGAGCCTCGAGATCGTGGCCCTTGTCGATCCGATGACTTTGAAGATGGGAGACGACCTTCCGGTTCAGGTCTTCGCGGATGGCAAGCCGCTCGCGGGCGTTCCGCTCTATGTCGACTACATCAACGACGGGCATGCCAAGAGCAGCAAGACGGATGCGGATGGAAAGGTGATACTCTTCGTCCGCAACGACGGCCTCAACGTGATCGGCGTCTCTCATGCCAAGAGCACGCCCGACAATGCCGAGATCGATCAGGTGAGCTATTTCGCGACGTTATCCTTCACCTTGCCGCACGAAGAGGATTGATCGGGCCTGCCGATCAATCCTGAAATGAAGGTCGGCCGCGGTGGAGGCCGGCCTTTGTTTTAGCGAGCCGGCATGCCGGTCTCGACGATCTTCGCCCAGAGCGAGACGCCGTAGGGGCTCGCCTCGTCGTTGAAGTCATAGGCCGGATGGTGGACGCCGGCGGTGTCGCCGTTGCCGAGGAAGATGTAGGCGCCGGGACGCTGCTCCAGCATGTAGGAGAAATCCTCCGCGCCCATGAGTGGAAGCACCGTCGTGTCGACGGCGTTCTCGCCGGCAACCGCACGGGCGACATTGGCCATGAACTCGGTCTTGTCGGGATCGTTCATGGTCACCGGATAGCCGCGGTCGTAATCGACCTCCGCCTTGGCCCCGAAGGCGGCGCAGACATTCCCGACGATGGCGCGGATGCGCGTCTCGGCGAGGTCGCGCACGTCCGGAGAAAGAGTACGCACGGTGCCGAGCAGCATAGCCGTCTGCGGAATGACGTTGAAGGCCTCGCCCGCTTTCACGGTGCAGACCGAGACGACCACCGAATCGAGTGGATCGGCGCTGCGCGAGGCGATGGTCTGCAGGGCCGTGATCACATGGGCCGAGATGACCACCGGATCGATGCAGTCATGCGGACGCGCCGCGTGGCCTCCCTTGCCTTCGATGGTGATCGTGAAGCGATCGGCTGCTGCCATCATGGCGCCGGGCCGGATGGCGAACTGGCCCACGGGGACGCCCGGCATGTTGTGCATGCCGTAGACCTCCTGCACGCCGAAGCGCTCCATCAGGCCGTCTTTCAGCATTTCGTTGCCGCCGCCGCCGCCTTCCTCGGCCGGCTGGAAGATCACGACTGCCGTGCCGTCGAAATTGCGCGTCTCGGCCAGATATTTCGCAGCCCCGAGCAGCATCGCCGTGTGGCCGTCATGGCCGCAGGCGTGCATCTTACCGGGCACCTTGGACTTGTGGGGAACGTTCGTCGCTTCCTCGATGGGAAGAGCGTCCATGTCGGCGCGCAGGCCGATCACCTTGCTGGAATTGTTGGAGCGGCCCTTGATCACGCCGACAACGCCGGTCCGACCGAGGCCGGTCACGACCTCGTCGCAGCCGAAGCTCTTCAGCTTCTCGGCCACGATGCCGGCCGTGCGATGCACGTCGAACAGGAGCTCGGGGTTTTCATGGAAGTCGCGGCGCCAGGCGGTGATTTCGTCGGCAAGATCGGCGACGCGGTTGATGATCGGCATGAACGTTCCTCGGGTTTAAGAATCCGGAAGGTGCCAGCCAAGCAGAGGCAGGGCCTCCCCGTCAATCCTTCTCCAGGAGGACACGTGAGTGGTCAGATCGTGCGGCGCAGAATGGCCTTCGGTCGCTTCGTGCGGAACTGTCCGCGCTCGATGGCGACGAAGATCAGCACCAGAACCACGAGGGCCGTGAACCACCAGACCTGCGCGGTGCCGATGCCGAGGCAGCCCAGGGCATAGGTGCAGGCGAACGCGGCCATGATGCCTGGCGCCACGGTGGCGCGATGGCTCTTTGCACCGACCACCACCTGATAAAGCAGAACGCTTCCCGCCACGGCGCCCACCAGCCCGAGCTCGTACCAGACCTCGAACAGCAGGGTAGAGGGCGCGTTTGGTGGAACCAGGCCGTAGAAACGGCCGCGGAGGGCGGTTTCCAGGCCGTGCCCGGTCAGAAGCCGCAGCGGCTCGTTGAGAATGATCTGACGCCAGATGTCGAGGCTGACCGTTGCCGGTGCCTTGGCTCCGAGCAAGGTGGTCGCCAGCGGCTTCAGGATGAAGGGCAGGATCGGCGCAAACAGCAGGAGGCCCGCCATCACGAAGCCGGTCAGGCGGGAGCCGAAGACCGGATTCCACGCCGTGATGACGAAGACGACGGCGCCTGCGGCCAAACCGTAGAGAGGCAGACCGCCGCGCGTGAGCAGGGAGCAGACGGCAACGGCGAGCGCTAGGCCGATAGCTTCGAGATTGCGTCCGCGCGAATGGAGCCAGGCGATGGCCGGCCAGAGCAGCAGGACGAGCATGAGCATGCCGCGCTCCAGGCTCAGGCCCTCCGGGTCGAAGCGGCTGCCGCCGGTGAGAGCCAGGGGAATGGCGATCAGGGCCGCGAGACCGACGCCTATGGGGAGGAGATAAAGATTGGCCGAGCGCATCCGCTCAGGCACGGCGAGATAGCCGCCCAAGCCCATGAGGATCATGCCGGTGATGTTGAGAAGCCGCTCGGAGGCCTGGGGCAGAAACGGCGTCCAGACCAGGGACAGCCCGGCCCAGAACAGCAGAACCAGTCCCGCGATCCCGCCGGGAGAGGTGGCAAGCGCCGTGAGCTTGTCCCATGCATGCCGCGCGCTCCCGTCGAGCACCGAGGCGAGGACGAGGAGAATGACCGCAAGGGGCGCCATTACCACCAGTGCGCGCCGCGTGAACAAGGCTGCCAGAGGCACGGCGAAGAACAGGATCGCGAAGCCGAGGCGCCGCAGCATGGCGGCGGCATCGGCTGAAGGATTGACCGTTTGGGAGACGGAGCGGGTCATGGAGGCGGGCAATCGGCGGTTGAGCGTTCAGACGGAGAAAGCGTAATGGACGCAGGCGCGAAAAGCTGTAGGTGCGATGCAACACACCCCATCCTTTGCGCCTGCGCGAAGAGCGGAACTCGCTGGAGCGCCATCCTCCCGCCCGTTTCTATCAGCCCTTCTGCCCGCGGATGAAGTTGATGATGCCGGAGAAATCGTCGCCGTCATGCCCGGCATTGGCGAACAGGGCATAGAGCTGAGCTGCCTCGGCGCCCAGAGGCGTCGAGGCGCCCGAGGCGAGCGCGGCCTCCTGCGCAAGCTTCAAGTCCTTCAGCATCAGGGCGGCCGCGAAGCCCGGCTTGTAGCCGTTATTGGCCGGCGAGGCCGGCACGGGGCCGGGGACCGGGCAATAGGTGGTGAGCGACCAGCACTGGCCCGACGAGGTGGAGGCGACGTCGAATAGCGCCTGATGCGAGAGCCCGAGTTTCTCGCCGAGCACGAAGGCCTCTGCCACGCCGATCATCGAGATGCCGAGGATCATGTTGTTGCAGATCTTCGCCGCCTGGCCCGCGCCGGCCTCGCCGCAATGCACGACCTTCTTGCCCATCTTGGACAGGATCGGCTCCGCCCTGTCGAAGGCTGGTTTGGCGCCGCCCGCCATGAAGGTGAGCGTCGCACCCTTCGCCCCACCGACGCCGCCGGAGACTGGCGCGTCGAGGCTCGCGAGGTTGCGGCCCTGCTCGCGCGCCATGCCATGCGCCTTGCGGGCGCTCTCCACATCGATGGTGGAACAGTCGATGAGAAGCGTGCCTTCCTTCACGGAGGGCAGGATGTCGGTCCAGACCGAGAGCACATGCTTTCCGGCCGGCAGCATGGTGACGACGATCTCGGCGTCCCGCACAGCATCCACCGTGGATCCGGCGATGCTTGCACCATCGCTGCGAGCCTGATCGCAGGAGGCGGGCGACAGGTCGAAGCCAGTGACGCTGTGGCCGGCCTTCACGAGGTTGGCGGCCATCGGGCCACCCATGTTGCCGAGGCCGATAAAGGCGATGTTGGTCATGAGAATCCTCCCGTGTTGTCGTTTGATGGTTCGATGAAAGCGGCCGTCACGCGTTACGCGCCTTCCAGAGCGATCCCGCCAGGGAAAAGCCGTAGAACCAGAGCATCAGCGAGCCGAAAACCTTGTCGAGGGCCGGATCGAGGCGCGGGAAGAAGACCGCGAAATGCGAGCCGATGGCGGCCATGATCAGCATGCCGGGAATGGCGACGAGCCCCATGACGTGAACCGCCGCTTTCCTCGGCACGCGCAGGATGTGGTCGATCCACAGGCCCAGCAGCAGGCCGAGGAGGGCTCCGGCGGCGAAATTGACCTGAAACGGCCGACGTCCATCCAGAAAGAACCAGGGCCCTGCCAGCCAGAACAGCACGAAGATGACCGCCGTCAGGCCAAAACCTAGGCCGAGCGATCGCAAGATCATCGGTTGCCGCGTCCCACCAGATCGCGCGCCACGATCAGCCGCATGATCTCGTTGGTGCCTTCCAGGATCTGATGCACGCGAAGATCCCGCACGATCTTTTCCACGCCGTAATCGGCGAGATAGCCGTAGCCGCCGTGGAGCTGCAGGGCATCGTTCGCCACCTCGAAGCCCACATCGGTCGCCATGCGCTTCGCCATGGCGCAGAGCTTCGTCGCATCGAGCGCCTTGGCATCGAGAGCTGAGGCCGCACGCCACAGGAAAGTGCGCGCGCATTCGAGTTCGGTCGCCATATCGGCGAGCTTGAACTGCAGCGCCTGGAAATCCGAGATGCGCTTGCCGAAGGCCTTGCGGTCGTTGGCATAAGCCAGCGCCTTGTCGAGGGCGGATTGCGCGCCGCCGAGGGAGCAGGCGCCGATATTGATGCGTCCGCCGTCAAGCCCCGACATGGCGATCTTGAAGCCCTGGCCCTCGTCCGAGAGCCGGTTGGCGACGGGCACGCGCACGTCCTCGAAGATTACGGCGGCGGTGGGCTGCGCATTCCAGCCCATCTTCTTCTCCTGCGCGCCGAAGGACACGCCGGGCATATCCTTCTCGATCACAAGCGTCGAGATGCCGGAGGGGCCATCCTCGCCGGTGCGCACCATGGTCACGTAGATGTCGGATGTACCTGCGCCCGAGATGAACTGCTTCACCCCGTTGACGATATAGTGATCGCCGTCGCGCACGGCTTTCGTCTTGAGCGCCGCCGCATCCGAGCCCGAGCCCGGCTCGGTCAGGCAGTAGCTCGCAATCAACTCCATGGTGACGAGACGCGGGATATAGCGCTGCCGCTGCTCCTCCGAGCCGTAGCGGTCGATCATCCAGGTCGCCATGTTGTGGATCGAGAGATAGGCCGAGACGGCGGGGCAGCCGGTGGCGAGCGCCTCGAAGATCAGCGCCGCGTCGAGCCGCGTCATGCCCGATCCGCCGACATCGTCGCGGGTGTAGATCGCCGCCATGCCCAAGGCTGCCGCCTCGCGCATCACATCCACGGGAAAATGCTTCTTCTCGTCCCATTCAAGAGCGTAAGGGGCGAGATTGTCCGCCGCGAAGGCCAGCGCCATGTCGCGGACGGCGATTTGATCGTCTGTGAGGGAGAATTGGGTCATGGGCCTAAATCGTCACGGCAGGGGCGATTGTGCACCCCGACTTTGGATCTAGAGCATCTTTCGGCGAAGTGGTCTCAGGTCGCCCTCAAAAAGATGCGGCTCCGAAAAACAAAATGGCCGGGAGCGAGCCCCCGGCCATCATTACCTTCGCTTACTTCATCGTCGGAATGGAGAATTCCGCGCCTTCCTTGATGCCGGACGGCCAGCGGGAGGTGACGGTTTTCGTCTTGGTGTAGAAGCGGACCGCGTCCGGGCCGTGCTGGTTGAGGTCGCCGAAGCCGGAGGCCTTCCAGCCGCCGAAGGTGTAATAGGCGAGCGGCACCGGAATCGGCACGTTAATGCCGACCATGCCCACATTCACGCGCGAGGCGAAATCGCGGGCGGCGTCGCCGTCGCGGGTATAGATCGCAACGCCGTTGCCGTATTCGTGCTCGGAGGGCAGGCGCAACGCTTCGTCATAGTTCTTGGCGCGCACGACCGAGAGGACGGGCCCAAAAATTTCTTCCTTGTAGATGCGCATGTCGGACGTGACCTCGTCGAAGAGGCAGCCGCCCATGTAGAAGCCGTTCTCGTAGCCCTGCATCCTGAAGTTACGGCCATCGACCACGAGCTTGGCGCCTTCCTGGACGCCGAGATCGACATAGGAACGCACCTTCTCCATGTGCGCCCTGGTGATCATAGGGCCGAAATCGGCGGAAGGATCGGTGGAGGGGCCCACTTTAAGGCTCTCGACGCGCGGGATCAGCTTGTCCATGAGCGCATCGGCCGTCGCCTTGCCGACCGGCACCGCGACCGAGACCGCCATGCAGCGCTCGCCCGCCGAGCCGTAGCCGGCGCCGATGAGCGCATCGGCCGCCTGATCGAGATCGGCGTCGGGCATGATGATCATGTGGTTCTTCGCGCCGCCGAAGCACTGCGCGCGCTTTCCGTGCGCGGTGGCGCGGGAATAGACGTATTGCGCGATCGGCGAGGAGCCGACGAAGCCCACCGCCTTGATGTCCGGATCGTCGAGGATCGCGTCCACCACTTCCTTGTCGCCGTTGACCACGTTGAGGATGCCGGCCGGAAGACCTGCCTCCATCATGATCTCGGCGAGGCGCATCGGCACGCCCGGATCGCGCTCGGAGGGCTTCAGGATGAAGGCATTGCCGCAGGCGATGGCCGGCGACAGCTTCCACAGCGGGATCATGGCCGGGAAGTTGAACGGCGTGATGCCGGCGACCACACCGAGAGGCTGGCGGATCGAATACATGTCGATGCCGGGGCCGGCACCTTCCGTGAACTCGCCCTTCAGGAGGTGCGGAATGCCGGTGCAGAACTCGGCCACCTCGACGCCGCGCTGGATATCGCCCTTGGCGTCAGGGATGGTCTTGCCGTGCTCGCGGGCGAGCATGTCGGCGAGGGTATCGGTTTCCTTGGCGATGAGCTCGAGGAACTTCATCATCACGCGGGCGCGGCGCTGCGGGTTGGTGGCCGCCCAGGCCGGCTGCGCGGCCTTGGCGTTCTCGACTGCCTGACGCAGTTCGTCCTTGGAGGCGAGCGCCACCCGGCCGAGGACCTCGCCGGTCATGGGCTGGAAGAATTCGGTGGTGCGGCCCGATTTGCCGGGAACCTGTTTGCCGCCGATGAAATGTCCGACCTCGCGCATGGCGTCTGTCTCCTCCTCAAGAGTGTTTTTCGTGGTCCTCTTCTATCATTGTTGAAATCGCACGACTATGGGTGAAACTAAAGCACCGTTGTGCGAAAATACCAATATGACCTGAGGCGTAGATGAGCGCATTCGACTGGGACGATCTCCGCTTTTTCCTGGCCGTCGCCCGCGCCGGCCGCCTCACCGCCGCCGCGCGCCAGCTGGAGGCGGACCACACCACCGTCTCCCGCCGCATCTCGGCCCTGGAGGCGGCGCTCAAGGCCAAGCTCTTCGAGCGCAGCCCGCAGGGCTACACCCTAACGGAACAGGGCGAGCGGCTGCTGAAACACGCCGAGAGCATGGAAACCCAGGCGCTCGCGGTGGCCAGCGAACTCGGCGGAGCGGATCTCGCACTCTCGGGTACCGTGCGCATCGGCGCGCCGGACGGAATCGGCACCTACTTCCTCGCACCCGAACTCGGCGCGCTCGCCGAGCGGCATCCTGGATTGACTCTGCAGCTCGTGGCGTTACCGCGCACCTTCTCGCTCTCCAAGCGCGAGGCCGACATCGCCGTGACCCTGGAGCAGCCGACCGAAGGGCGGCTCGTCTCGCGCAAGCTCACGGATTACCGTCTCCGGCTCTATGCTTCGCAGGATTATCTCAAGCGGCACGGCCCGGTGAGCGAGCTGTCGGACCTCTCCGGCAAGACTCTCGTGACCTATGTGGCGGACCTGCTCTACAGCCCGGTGCTCGATTATTTCTCGGGCCTTGAGAAATACACGGCCCGCCGGTTCGAATGCGCCAGCGTGATGGCTCAGGCGGAAGCCGTGCGGGCGGGTGTCGGCATCGGCATCCTGCACGATTACGCCGTGCGCCAGTTCCCGGAGCTTCAGGTCGTGCTGCCCGACGTTTCTTACTTGCGCACCTACTGGCTCGTCACCCATGCCGACGTGCGCTCCTTGCGCCGGGTGGAGGAGGTCTATTCCTTCATCCTGAGCCGGGTGCGGGCCAATCGGGGCCTTTTTGTTTGATGCCCGTGTTATCCCCGGCGCACGAAGTGCGGGAAGGGGATCCATTCACATGCGCGGCGCTATGGATTCCCTTCCCCTCCGCTGCGCTCCGGCCGGGAATGACAACAAAGCCGCATTCGACGCTTTGCCCTTCACGCGGGCGCCCGATGGGACTAAGTCAAACATCAAAGGAAACCCACGGAGATCCCCGATGCCCTCCAAGCTCGACCAATTGCGCGCCATGACGGTCGTCGTTGCCGATACCGGCGACCTCGACGCGGTGCGGCGCCTGAAGCCTCAGGATTGCACCACCAACCCGACCCTGCTCTTGAAGGCGGTCGAGATTCCGGCCTATGGACACCTCCTCGAGGAGGCTCTGGCCTGGGGCCGCAAGCAGGGTGGCTCCCGCGAGGGTGTGGTGGCGGCGATCTCCGACCGGCTCGCGGTCGCCTTCGGCACCGAGCTTGCCGGCATCGTACCGGGACGCGTCTCGACGGAGGTCGACGCCGATCTCTCCTTCGACACGGAAGCGACGGTGAAGACCGCGCGGACGATTATCGGGGACTATGAGGAGCGCGGCGTCGGGCGCGAGAAGGTCCTGATCAAGATCGCCTCGACCTGGGAGGGCATCCGCGCGGCGGAGATTCTCCAGAAGGAAGGCATCGACTGCAATCTCACGCTCCTGTTCAGCCAGGTGCAGGCCCAGGCTTGTGCGGAGGCGGGCGCGTTCCTGATCTCGCCGTTCGTCGGCCGCATCCTCGACTGGCACGTGAAGGCAGGCGGCGGGCCCTACACGGGCGAGACCGATCCCGGCGTGATCTCGGTGCGCAACATCTACGCGTCCTACAAGGCACAAGGCATCAAGACCGTCGTGATGGGCGCCTCCTTCCGCAACATCGGCGAGATCGAAGCGCTCGCAGGCTGTGACCGCCTCACCATTTCGCCGGCACTCATCGACGAGCTGGCGAAGGCCGAAGGCGAGCTGCCGCGCAAGCTCTCGCCCGACAATGTGGAGAAGATCCAGCCTCTGCCGCGCCTCGACGAGAAGACCTTCCGCTTCGCGTTGAATGAGGACGCGATGGCGACCGAAAAGCTCGCCGAGGGCATCCGCTCCTTCGTGAAGGATCTGCGCTCGCTCCGCACGCTCGTGGCGCAGCGGCTGGACGAGGCGAAGGCGGCCTGATCGATATGTCGAAGGCTCTCGTTATTATCGACGTGCAGGCGGGAATTCTTCCCGCCAACGGTGCGAAGCGCCCTGCCGTGAGGCAGCGCTTCGACGAGGTGCGCGGCAGGATCGCCGGTCTCGTGCGCGACGCGAGAGACCAGAAGCTGCCGATCATCTTCGTTCAGCACGACGGCGATCCCGGACACCGCCTCGAGACGGGCACGTCCGGTTGGGAAATCTGTCACGATCTGGGGCGTAGGGCGGACGACATCGTCGTTCACAAGACGGCCTGCGATTCGTTCTATGAGACGGATCTGCAATCCGTATTGTCCGTGCGTGGAATCAGCCATCTCGTGGTCGCCGGGCTGATGACGCAGTATTGCGTCGACACGACCTGCCGGCGTGCGGTGAGCCTTGGCTACGACGTGACGCTTGTCGCGGATGCTCACACGACGGCGGATACGGAGACGTTCACGGTCGAGCAGATCGTGGAGCACCACAACGGCCTGCTCGATGGGTTCGATGCAGGTACGGCTCTGATCAAGCTCAAACCCGCGAATGAGGCATTCGCTGCGGCGTAAATCAGCCGCATTGTCATCCCGGACGGCGTCAGCCGATCCGGGATCGCGTGCAGAATAAGTCGCTTGAACCTCCACTGTCATTCCCGCGAAGGCGGGAATCCATATCCGCTGACAGTGCAGAATGTGGCGAGCGGATACGACAGTGCTCTTCCTGGACACAGCGTGTTTATGGATTCCGGGCTCCGCTGCGCGGCCCCGGAATGACAGTGCCTTATTCTGAGAACGATCCCGGATCTCGCTTTGCTCGTCCGGGATGACACGCTGTCAGCGCAGTATCACTTCTTCCCCGCCAGCGCCTTCTCGCGGATCTGTGTCAGTGACATGGTCGGCGTGATGACTTCCGGATCGATGATGCAATGCAGGATCGCGGGCTTGCTGGAGGTGAGCGCCCGCTGCAGGGCAGGCGCGAATTCTTCCGTGTTCGTTACCCGCTCACCATAGCCGCCGAAGGCCTTGGCATAGGCGGCGAAGTCCGGGTTCTTCAGCATCGTCGCGGAAACGCGCCCGGGATATTCGCGCTCCTGGTGCATGCGGATCGTGCCGTACATGCCGTTGTCGAGCAGGATCACGAGGATCGGCAGGTCGTATTGCACGGCGGTGGCGAATTCCTGCCCGTTCATGAGGAAGTCGCCGTCGCCGGCAAACACCACCACCGGGCTGTCAGGCCGGATGCGCTTGGCACCGACGGCAGCCGGCACACCATAGCCCATGGAGCCGGAGGTCGGCGCCAACTGCGTGCCGTATTCGCGGAAGGGCCAGAAGCGGTGAATCCAGGTGGCGAAATTGCCGGCGCCGTTGCAGAAGATCGTGTCGGATGGCATCACCTTGCGCAGATGCGCCATCACCTCGCCCATCTGCAGGCCGCCGGCGGTGCGGATGGCGCTCGGATCGCTCCAGGCCAGATAATCCGCATGTGCGGTCTTCGTACTCTCGCTCCAGGGCAGAGTCGCCGGCGGATGCACGGCCTCCAATGCCGCCGTGAAGGCGACCGGCGAAGCGTTGATGGCGAGATGCGGGGAATAGACCCGGCCGAGTTCGCTCGGATCGGGATGGATATGCACCAGCGTCTGCTTGGGAGCGGGAATGTCGAGCAGCGTATAGGCCTGGCTTGGCACTTCGGAGAGACGCCCGCCGACGAGCAGGACGAGATCGGCTTCCTTGATGCGCGCCAAAAGCTTCGGGTTCACGCCGAGACCGAGATCGCCAATGTAGGAGGCGTGATCGGCGGGGAACAGCATCTGGCGGCGGAAGGTGCAGGCGACCGGCAGCTCGAAGCGCTCGGCGAAGCGCACGAAGCGCTGCACGGCCGTTTCCGACCAGCGGCTGCCGCCGAGAAGCGCGATGGGTTTCTTTGCACCGTGCAGAAGCTTCTGCAGCTCCGCCATCTGCGCGAGACCCGGATGCGTCTCGATGATCTGATAGCGCGGCGCGTCGGCGACCTCCGCCATTTCGGTGAGCACATCTTCCGGCAGCGCGATCACGACGGGGCCGGGACGACCCGATGTCGCCACATGAAAAGCGCGTGAGACAATCTCGGGGAAGCGCGCCGGATCGTCCACCTCCGTCGCCCATTTGGCGAGCGGGCCGAAGGCGGCGCGATAGTCGAGCTCCTGAAACGCTTCGCGCTCGCGCATGCCGCGCTCGATCTGTCCGACGAAGAGGATCATCGGCGTCGAATCCTGCTTGGCGATGTGAATGCCGGGCGAAGCGTTGGTCGCGCCGGGGCCGCGGGTGACGAAGCAGATGCCGGGACGGCCGGTGAGCTTGCCATAGGCCTCCGCCATCATGGCCGCGCCGCCTTCCTGGCGGCAGACCGTGATGTTGATGTTGGCGTCATGCAGCGCATCCAAAGCGGCCAGATAACTCTCGCCCGGAACGCAGAAGATGTGATCGACCCCGTGCAGAGTCAGCTGATCGACAAGAATCTGTCCGCCGGTGCGGGAGGGCGCTGTCATGGAAGGCTCGCGATGTTCAAGAGGGTCGATAGCAAAACGGAGGGCATTTCTGCCCTCCGTTGTGTTTTTACGACGATCAGGCGTCGACGTCGAACTTCACGCCCTGGGCGAGCGGAAGCGTATTGCCGTAATTGATCGTGTTGGTGGCGCGGCGCATATAGGCCTTCCAGGCATCCGAGCCGGACTCGCGTCCGCCACCGGTTTCCTTCTCGCCACCGAAGGCTCCGCCGATCTCGGCGCCCGAGGGGCCGATATTGACGTTGGCGATGCCGCAATCCGAACCCGCCGCCGACACGAAGGCTTCGGCCTCGCGCAGGTTGAGCGTGAAGATTGAGGAGGAGAGACCGGCGCCGACGGCATTGTGCAGCGCGATCACCTCGTCGAAATCCGAATAGCGCATCACGTAGAGGATCGGCGCGAAGGTCTCGCGGGTGACCGGGCCGGTCTGGCTCGGCATTTCGACGAGAGCGGGACGCGCATAGATTCCGTCATTCGCCACATCCGTGTGACGTCCGCCGCCATGCACCTTGCCGCCGGCCGCACGGGCTTCATCGAGAGCGCGCTCCATGCCGTCGAACGCCACCTTGTCGATCAGCGGGCCGACGAGCGTGCCCTCGCTACGCGGATCGCCGATCTTCACGCTGCCATAGACCTTCACGAGGCGCGGCACGAGCTGGTCGTAGACGCTCTCATGCACGAAGAGGCGGCGCAAAGTCGTGCAGCGCTGGCCGGCCGTGCCCATGGCCGCGAAGGCGATGCCGCGAAGCGCGAGATCGAGATCGGCCGAGGGCGCCACGATGGCGGCGTTGTTGCCACCGAGCTCCAGGATCGCGCGAGCAAAGCGCTCGGCGAGCTTCGGCCCGACCTGACGGCCCATCGCGGTGGAGCCGGTGGCGGAGAGGACCGGCACGCGGTGATCCTCGACGAGAATCTCGCCGACCTCGCGGCCGCCAAGCAGCACCTCGCAGAGACCTTCCGGCACGCCGCCGAAGCGCTTGGCGGCACGCTCGACGATGGCATGCGTGGCAAGCGCCGTGAGCAGGGTCTTCTCGGAGGGCTTCCAAACCACGGAATCACCGCACACGAGGGCGAGCGCCGCATTCCAGGACCACACGGCCACCGGAAAGTTGAAGGCGGAGATTACGCCGCAGACGCCGAGCGGATGCCAGGTTTCCATCATGCGGTGATCGGCGCGCTCGGTGGCGATCGTCAGGCCGTAGAGCTGACGGGACAGACCGACGGCGAAATCGCAGATGTCGATCATCTCCTGCACCTCGCCGAGGCCTTCGGAGACGATCTTGCCGGCCTCTAACGTCACGAGACGGCCGAGATCGTCCTTGGCGGCGCGCAGCTCCTCGCCGAGCAGGCGGATGAATTCGCCGCGCTTCGGCGCCGGGACCTTGCGCCAGGCCTTGAAGGCGGCATCCGCCCGGCCGATGGCAGCCTTGGCCTCGTCCGGCGTGGTCTCACGCACATGGGCGATCACTTCACCGGTGATCGGCGAGCGGGCCGGGCGGCCGGTAGAGACGAAGGCGCTCTCCGGCACGCCGAGGCGCGCGAGAATGGCGCGGGCCTCATCCGCAACGGAGGCGGGCGCGGAGGATACGGGTTTCAGGCTCGCGGTCATGGTAGTTCTCCCTGGATGCGGGCTCGAGGCTCATAGAACCCCACCACCCTCGCTTGTCGTTGAAACGAAACGACGGCGGCTTTCATGCCACCGTCTTAATGCATGACCGGGAAGCCTGGGAACTGCTTTTCCCGAATAGGGTCATGCCAATTCGTCAAGAACCTGGAATGCCCCCGCTTGATCGGAAGCGGGGGCATTAGTCCCCGAGCATCGGGTAAATCCCAAAAGTGGGCGCCACTTTTGGGATTTACCCGATGCTCATTTTTTGGTGGGCGCATTGTTCGGTGCGGAAAACCGGGGCCACTTTTCCGCACAATGCGCCTGTCATGCCACCGCGTCGAGGCGGATGTTCTTCACGGCCGGTTCGTGGCCCTCGTCCAGGCGCTCGCCGGCATAGACGCGGCCGAAGCGGTTGGCGAGGAAGGTGTCGAGGTCGATCTCCTCCTGGCGTACGAAACCCTGTTTCGGCAGCTTGCCGGCGACCAACAGGTCGAGCATGGCGCAGATGCCGGCGGCGGTAGTGACCTGAATCGCGGTGCGCTGAACGCCGGCGACATTCTGGCCGTAGACGCTGCGGGCATAGGTTTCCTGTACGTAGCGGCCGCCGCGCTCGCCGGTCACGGTGACAAAGACGATGACCATGTCCTGCATGGTAGCGGGAACGGCGTTCTCCAGGATGTCCTTGAGAACCTCGCGGCGGTTGCGCAGCTGCAGATCGTTGAGGAGCACACGCATCAGGGCGCAATGGCCGGGATAGCGGATGGTCTTGTAGTTCAGGTTGCGCACCTTGCCTTCCAGCGTCTCGCACAGGGTGCCAAGGCCGCCGGAGGTGTTGAAGGCCTCGTAGCGCGTGCCATCGAGGGAGAATTCTTCCAGCTCTTCCATGGCCGGAACCTCGCGCAGGGTGCCGTCGACCACCGCCTCGCAGCGCTCGATATATTCGTTGATGACACCGTCCGTGCTCCAGGTGAGGTTGTAGGACAGGGCGTTCGACGGATATTGCGGCAGGGCGCCGACGCGCAGCCGCACCGTATCGAGCTTGTCGAAGCGGCTCGCGATGTCATGGGCGACAATGGAGATGAATCCCGGCGCGAGGCCGCATTGCGGGATGAAGGCGGCGGTGGCGCCCTCGGACAGTTCCTTCACCATGCGGGTGGTGGCCACATCCTCGGTCAGGTCGAAATAGTTGACGTCCGTCAGGCGCGCGGCCTTCGCCACATGGCCGGTCAGATGATAGGGCGCGGCGCTGAGCACGGCATAATGGCCCTTGAGAGCATTCTGCAGGGCGACCGCGTCACTGAAGTCGAGCTGGATCGTCCTGACGCCATCCTTGGCGACCGCTTCGAGCGCCTCGGCGGAGGAATCCGCGACGGTGACGGCGTAATCGCCGGTCTCGTGAAGCATGTCGACAATGGTGGAACCGATCTTGCCGGCGCCGATGACGAGGATCGAATGCATAAAAATCTCCCTATGATCCTCTAAGAAAAGGGCAAAGCCCTGCAAGACGCCATAGACAACTTGACGAAAGGCCGAGTAGTTTTCGGCAGATTGCCGAAATAACTGGTCATAGTGATGTTGGATGCCACGGATCGTGCCCTGATTGGGCTCCTGCGGGAGAATGCCCGGATCGGACATGCGGAGGCCGCGCGGCGATTAAAACTCTCCCGCACCACAGTCCAGGCGCGGGTCGAGAGCCTGGAACGCCGGGGCGTGATTGCCGGCTATACCTTGCGCCTCGCCGAGGAGGTCACGAGCCGCATGGTGCGGGCGCATGTGACCATCGTCGTCGCACCCAAGGCGTCGGGCGGCGTTGTCTCCGCGCTGCAGCGCATGCCAGAAATGCGCGCGCTTCATTCGGTCGCGGGTGTCTTCGATCTTCTGGCGGTGGTAGAGGCTGAGGACGTTCCCTCCCTCGATGCCGCCATCGACAAGATCGGCGCGCTCGAAGGCGTGGAGCGCACGCAATCCTCCATCATCCTCTCAACGAAATTCGAACGATGACCTCTGCAGCTTCCTCTTCAGCCGATGTTTTGATCGTGGGCGGCGCCGTCATGGGCTCTTCAGCCGCCTATCACCTGCTCGCCGATTCCGGCTTCAAGGGGCGTGTCATCGTTATTGAGAAGGATCCGACCTATCAGCTCTCCGCCTCGGCCCTGTCGGCGGCTTCGATCCGGCAGCAATATTCGAGCGCGGTGAACATCCGCATCTCGCTTTATGGCATCGAGTTCCTGCGCAGCATCGGCGATCGTCTCGCCGTCGATGGCGAGCGGCCGGAGATCGGGCTGAGGGAGGGCGGCTATCTCTATTGTGCCTCGGAGGCCGGTGCGCCGATCCTGGCGGAGAACCACGCGCTCCAGGCCGCCGAGGGAGCCGACATTCTTTACATGGACCCGGCAGCGCTCAAGGAGCGCTTCCCCTGGCTCAACGTGGAGGATCTTGCCGCTGGCACCTGGGGCCGCTCGGGCGAGGGCTGGTTCGACGGCTGGGGCCTGCTCCAGGCCTTCCGCAAGAAGGCGCGTTCGCTCGGCGCGGAATACGTGAAAGGCGAAGTGGCTGAGATCGAGCGTGACGGCGGCACCATCGTCGCGGTGCGTCTGAAGGATGGCACGCGGATCGCCTGCAGCACGCTCATCAACTGCGCCGGCTCCGGCGGACGGGCGATTGCCGCCATGGCCGGGCTCGACATTCCGGTCCAGGCCAAGCGGCGCTACGTCTTCACGTTTTCGTGCAAGGAGACGGTCGAGAACTGCCCACTGCTCATCGATACCTCGGGCGCCTACGTACGGCCTGAAGGGGAGGGGCATTTCATCTGCGGCGCCTCGCCGGAAGCGGATCTCGATCCCGACTGGTTCGACGAGGATCCGGCAAGCCAGGAGATCGATCATTCCTTCTTCGAGGAATTCATCTGGCCCTCGCTCGCCCATCGCGTGCCGGCCTTCGAGGCGATCAAGCCCGGTCGTGCCTGGTCCGGGCCCTATGACATGTGCCTGCTCGACCATAACGCCATCGTCGGACAGGCGGGCGAGTTCAAGAACTTCTATCTCTGCAACGGCTTCTCCGGCCACGGCCTGCAGCAAGCCCCAGCTGTGGGCCGCGGCCTGGCCGAGCTGATCGCCCATGGCGGCTACCGCACGCTCGATCTGTCCGAACTCGGCTATGAGCGCGTCCTCGCCAATCGTCCCCTGCTTGAGCGCAACGTGATCTAACGCAGGCGGTCCCTGTTCGGGGACACCGCATCGGCCCCAGAGCACCAGACGACGCCCGCGCCTCGGCGCGGGCGATTCGTCGTTTCAAGGCATGCCCAAGCCCGGTCGAAGGCCGGATTTCCAGTGTATCGTCGCTGCTTTTGTGGACATCCCGGCGCTTCTTCCGCTCGGACACCCTCTCAACGAAGGGGCGCCCAGGTTAATTCTCCCCGGGTGCCATTAAGCCTTTTGGATGAAAGGGCTTCCATTTTGAAGCCGGCTATGATTGTCATGTTTTCGTCATAGAAACGTCATCCGGCCTTAATGCAGGGGTGATGAACGACAAGAACATCCCGACGGGATGACATGGGAGAGATCACTATGATGAAGAAGTCCATCCTCGGCGCTCTGGCCCTCGGCCTGGCGACGAGCACCTCCGCCTTCGCCCAGACCGAGATCCAGTGGTGGCACGCCATGACCGGCGCCAATAACGAGGTCGTGAACCGCCTGGCGGACGAGTTCAACAAGTCCCAGAACGAATACAAGGTCGTCGTCAGCTACAAGGGCCAGTATGCCGATACGCTGAACGCCGGCATCGCCGCGTTCCGCGCGGGCAACGCCCCCCACATCCTGCAGGTGTTCGAAGTCGGCACGGCGACCATGATGGGCGCCCGCGGCGCGATCAAGCCTGTCTACCAGATGATGGCCGAGGCCGGCGAGAAGTTCGATCCCAAGGCTTACCTGCCCGCGATCACCGGCTACTACTCCACGGCGAAGGGCGAGATGCTCTCCTTCCCGTTCAACTCCTCCTCGATGGTCATGTGGATCAACAAGGACGAGCTGAAGAAGGCCGGCGTCAACGAGATTCCGAAGACCTGGCCTCAGGTGTTCGAAGCAGGCAAGAAGCTCAAGGCTGCCGGCCATGACACCTGCGGCTTCTCGAACGCCTGGGCTCCGTGGGCCAATATCGAGCAGTTCTCCGCTTGGCATAACCTTCCGATGGCCACCAAGGCCAACGGTCTCGACGGCTTCGACACGGAGATGAAGTTCAACTCTCCGGCGCATGTGAAGCACCTGCAGAACCTCGTCGACCTGCAGAAGGACAAGACTTACGACTATTCCGGCCGCGACAGCCGCTCCGAGGGCCGCTTCACCTCCGGCGAATGCGCGATCTTCCTGACCTCGTCGGGCTTCTACGGCAACGTGAAGGCCAATGCGAAGTTCGACTTCACTTCGGTTCCGATGCCGTACTACCCGGACGTCCAGGGCGCTCCGCAGAACTCCATCATCGGCGGCGCTTCGCTGTGGGTTATGGGCGGCAAGAAGGCGGAAGAGTACAAGGGCGTGGCCAAGTTCTTCGCCTTCCTGTCGGACACCGACCGTCAGGCCAAGCTGCACCAGGAATCGGGCTATCTCCCGATCACCAAGGCAGCCTACGAGAAAACCAAGGCTTCGGGCTTCTATGAGAAGAACCCCGTCCTCCAGACTCCGCTGCTGGAGCTGACCAACAAGGAGCCGACCGAGAATTCCCGCGGTCTGCGCTTCGGCAACATGGTCCAGATCCGCGATGTGGTGTCGGAAGAGATCGAGGCTGCTCTCGCCGGTCAGAAGCCGGCCAAGGACGCGCTCGATTCCGCTGTGACCCGCTCGAACCAGATCCTGCGCCAGTTCGAGCGCACCGTCCGCTAAACTGAAACGATCTGTGCGACCTGTCATCCCGGGCGGCTTTTAAGAAGCGGTCCGGGATGATCTTATAAGACAACCTTCGCAGACCGGTTGCTGCCGTATCTGCCACCATCATTCGGACAGCCGTAAACGCGATGGAAAAACGAGCTCACTTTTCAGGTTGGACGCTGCCGCTCCTGCTGATCATTCCGCAGATGGCGATCACCGTCGTCTTCTTCTACTGGCCGGCCTCCCAGGCCATCTGGCAATCCTTCCTGCGCGAAGACGCCTTCGGGCTCTCCTCGGAATTCGTCGGATTCGAAAACTACATCGCGCTGTTCGAGCAGCCCGAATATTACCGGGCCATGGTCACGACGGTAATCTTCTCATCCCTCGTTGCCTTCTTCTCGCTCGCCTGCGCGCTACTGCTGGCGACCCAGGCCGACAAGAGCCTGCGCGGCGGACAGGCCTATAAGACCCTGCTGATCTGGCCCTATGCGGTGGCTCCTGCCATCGCGGGCGTGCTGTGGATCTTCATGTTCCATCCGACGCTCGGCACATTGTCGAAGCCGATCAAGGCGGTCGGCATCGACTGGAACCCGATGCTCAACGGCAACCACGCCATGACGCTGCTCGTACTTTCCGCCACCTGGAAGCAGATCAGCTATAACTTCCTGTTCTTCCTCGCCGGACTCCAGGCCATCCCGAAGAGCGTGATCGAGGCTGCCGCCATCGACGGCGCGGGCCCCTTACGGCGCTTCTGGACCGTGATCTTCCCGCTCCTGTCGCCGACGACGTTCTTCCTTCTCGTGGTCAACATCGTCTACGTGTTCTTTGATACCTTCGGCATCATCGATGCGGTGACGGGCGGCGGCCCTGCCGGAACGACGACGACACTCGTCTACAAGGTCTATGCGGACGGCCGCCTCGGCGGCGATCTCGGCGGCTCTGCGGCGCAATCGGTGATCCTGATGATCATCGTGATCGCGTTGACCGCCATCCAGTTCCGTTATGTCGAGCGCAAGGTGCAGTACTGATGGTTGAGAATCGTCCTTTCCGCGATTTCATGGCCTACCTGACGCTGGCCGTGGGCATCGTCATCGTGGTCTTCCCGGTCTATCTCGCGATCATGGCATCGACCTTCGACGCTGCCACGATCATCAACGGCAACATGCCGCTCACACCGGGCGATCAGGCGGGCGAGAACTATTCGCGCGCGCTGTTCTATGGCGGCGTGCATGCGCGCGAACCCGTCGGCGCCATGATGTTCAACTCCATGATCATGGCATTGGGCATCGCCATCGGGAAAATCCTGATCTCGATCCTGTCCGCCTATGCGGTGGTGTACTTCAAGTTCCCGTTCCGCAAGACGGCATTCTGGGTCATCTTCATCACGCTGATGCTGCCGGTCGAAGTGCGTATCTACCCGACCTACAAGATCGTCGCCGATATCGGGATGCTCGACACCTATACGGGCCTCATCCTGCCGCTCATCGCGTCGGCCACCGGCACGCTGCTCTTCCGTCAGTTCTTCATGACGATCCCGGACGAGCTGCTGGAGGCTTCCAAGATCGACGGTGCGGGCGCCTTCCGGTTCTTCAAGGATACGCTCCTGCCGCTCTCGATGACGACCATCGCGGCGCTTTTCGTGATCCAGTTCATCTACGGCTGGAACCAGTATCTCTGGCCGCTGCTGATCACGACCAAGAGCTCGATGCAGACCATCGTCATCGGCATCAAGAAGATGATCACGACGACGGACGCGCTCACCGAGTGGCAGATCGCGATGACCACGGCCGTGCTCGCCATGCTGCCGCCGGTGCTCGTGGTGATCTTCATGCAGAGGCTCTTCGTGAAGGGCCTCGTCGAAACGGAGAAGTGACGCGGACAATCGCGCAAGACCCTTCCGCCAGAGCGGAAGGGTCTTTCTCTCATCATTGAAATTTTCGCCCGGTGCCGATTGCAGCGCGGGCAGCGATTAAAAGGAACGAAACGATGGCAGGGGTAACACTCGATACCGTCAGGAAGATCTATACGGGCAATGTGGAGGCCGTGAAGGGCGTTTCCCTCGGCATCGAGGACGGCTCCTTCTGCGTGCTGGTCGGCCCGTCCGGTTGCGGCAAGTCCACGCTGCTGCGCATGATCGCGGGCCTCGAGACGATTTCCGCCGGCGAGGTGAAGATCGGCGATCGCGTGGTGAATCAGGTCGAGCCGGCCGATCGCGACATCGCGATGGTGTTCCAGAACTACGCGCTCTATCCGCATATGAGCGTCTACGACAACATGGCCTACGGCCTGAAGAACCGCGGCACGCCGAAGGACGAGATTGAGAAGCGCGTGAAGGAAGCAGCCCGCATCCTCGCCATCGAATCCTTCCTCGCCCGCAAGCCGCGCCAGCTCTCCGGCGGCCAGCGCCAGCGCGTCGCCATGGGTCGCGCCATCGTGCGCAAGCCCCAGGTCTTCCTCTTCGACGAGCCGCTCTCGAACCTCGACGCCAAGCTGCGCGTCCAGATGCGCGTCGAGATCAAGCGCCTACAACGGGCGCTGGGCGTGACGTCGATCTACGTGACCCACGACCAGGTCGAGGCGATGACGCTTTCCGACAAGCTCGTGGTGATGTCGGGCGGTCAGATCGAGCAGGTCGGCAGCCCGTCCGAAGTCTACCGCCGTCCTGAGACGCGGTTCGTGGCCACCTTCATCGGCTCGCCGCCCATGAACATCCTGCCCGGCAAGGTGGAAGGCCCCGGCCGCGTGTCGGTCGGCGGTCAGGTGATCAATGTCACCGACATGCGTGACGGCCTCACTCCCGGATCTGCCGTCGAGGTGGGCCTGCGGCCTGAGGACGTGCAGGCAGGCGGCGGCGCAGCCAGCGCGCTCACCATGGACGTGGACTTTGTCGAAGAGCTCGGCGCCACCCAGCTCTTCCACGGCAAGGTCGCCGGCTCTGAATTCGTCGTGCAGGCCTCCACCGGCCAGATCCCGGCGGATACCCGCAAGCTGACCCTCTCGGTCGATCCCGCCAACGTCCACCTCTTCGACCCCCAGACCACGAAGCGCCTCGGCAAGGCCTGATCAGTCGGCTGCGGCCGTTTCGGCAGGAAGCATTCAGGGCCCCGGGCATTCCCGGGGCCCTTTTCGTTATGTTCTGTCCATCATGACATCCTCCGCCGTCATCCCCGGGCCTGTCCCGGGGATCCACGTCTTTGCAACGCTGCGGTTCCGAAGACGTGGATGGCCGGCACGAGGCCGGCCATGACGCGGGGAGGCGCATGCCCGGGATGATGCATTTGTTCTCATTTTGTTCTTGACAATGATCCTAACATCGGCTATATCATTGCCTTAGAACTGCTCCTGCGAGGGGCGCGCTCGCGAGGCGTCGCAGTGTGGGAGCAGGCACGGTCCTGTGCACGCACTGAACGCAGGTGCGGGAGGCCCAGGATGTGGGCGGGTGGTCGGGATCGGTCGCAGGCCGCCGTCGCGCAGACGGTCACCGCCTGCGGCGGTTGACTGAGCCGGCCTCGCCTGTCCGCCTCAACAAGCCGTGCGCGAAGAGACAGTTCGGCTCTTCCCTTCACCATCAGACATCGAGCCGGGCTGCCTGTCGCGCCACCCTCGATCACCATTCAGGCTCGCAGCGCAAGCTGCGGGCCTGCAGGTACTGGTTTATTGACACAGACCCATCCCCGCCCACAGCCGTCATGGCCGGACCTGATCCGGCCATCCACGTCTTGATCCACGAGCCGAAGAAGACGTGGATCCCCGGGACTGATCCCCGGATCAAGCCCGGGGGATGACGGGGAGAGATACGTCATCTTGCAGCGATGGTTGCACCGCGTCTGAAGCCCCGGTATCCCTTTTTCTTCAACGTGAGGAACAGCGATGACGGTCAAGCTCGACGGGGCCACTCTCGGCATTCAGGACGTGGTGCGCGTGGCGCGCCCCGACGCTCAGGGAGCATTTGTCCAAGCCGCCCTGGCTCCGGAGGCGCGCGAGCGCATTGCCGCGACGCGCGACTATATCGACCGCACCTGGATGCATGACGACGCCCCGCTGATGTATGCCTTCAACACCGGTGTCGGGCTGTTCAAGGATCAGCGCGTGCTGATCGCCGACATGGCGGCCTATCAGCGCAAGACGGTCTATGCCCACGCCACGGGCGTTGGCGAGCCCTTCGCCGAGGACGTGACGCGCGCCATGATGCTGCTGCGCGCCAATGCCTTCGCGTCGAACTATTCCGGCCCGCGCGTCGAGCTGGTCGAGCGCCTCATCGCCTTCCTCAATGCCGGACTGCATCCGGTCATCCCGCAAAAGGGCTCCGTCGGCGCCTCGGGCGATCTTGCGCCGCTCGCGCATATGGCCGGTGCGGTCTGCGGTTTCGAGGAAGCCGAGATGATCTATCGCGGCCGCCGGATGCCGGCGCGCGAGGCGATAAAGGCGGCCGGCTTCGATCCCGATTTCGATCTAGGCGCGAAGGACGCCTCGGCTCTCATCAACGGCTCGACCACGTCGCTCGCGCTCGGCGCGCTCGCCACGAACGATGCACGGCGTCTGCTCAAGCAGGCCGACATCGCCATGAGCCTGTCGCTCGAAGCCATGCGCGGCGAGCTCGCGGCCTTCGATCCGCGCGTGCACAAGGCGCGTCCGCATCCGGGCCAGGCCCGCGTGGCGCGCAACCTGCTTCGGATCCTGGACGGCACGAAGCGCTGCTCGCAAGCCGCGCGCGACATCGTCTTTCCCGACGAGCCGCGCCAGCCTGGAACGCCTGCTAGCCCTCGCGTGCAGGACGTCTATTCCCTGCGCTGCACGCCGCAGGTTCACGGACCCGCCGTCGAGGCGGTGGAATATGTAGAGCGCATCATCGGCACGGAGATGAACTCCGCCACCGACAACCCGCTGATCTTCGACGATGGGCAGGGCGGTTACGTGTCGATCTCCGGCGGCCATTTCCATGGGCAATATGTGGCGCAGGCCATGGACCTGCTCGCCATCGCCATGGCCGATCTCGGAGCGATTTCCGAGCGGCGCCTCGCGCGCCTGATCGATCCCACCATGTCCTATGGATTGCCGCGCAACCTCCTTGCGGGCAAGCGCGGGCTCAACACGGGCTTTGCCACGGTGCAGTGCTCGATGTCGGCGTTGGTGATGGAAAACCGCGGGTTGGCGACGCCGGGCTCGGTTGATTCCATTCCGGGCAAGTCCAATGCCGAGGATCACGTTTCCAACTCGACCTGGTGCGGACGCAAGGCCCGCACCATCGTCGAGAACGTGGAACAGATCGTAGCCGGCGAATTGCTGATGGCCGCGCAGGCGCTGACCCTCGTCGAGCCGCTCGCAAAGGATTATCCGCTGGGCAAGGGATCGCGCGCGGCCATGGAAGCAATCCGCGCGGTCATTCCGCCGGCGCTCGAGGGGGATCGCTGGTACGCCACCGAGATGCGCCAGGCGCTCGACCTTGTGCGTTCGGGCGCCGTGGTCGAGGTGGTCGAGAGCGCCATCGGCGAACTGGAGTGAAACAAAAAGGGCCCGGTGTTTCCGGGCCCTGAGTTCTTAATATGGAGTTCGATCAGCGGCAGCGCCGGACCTCGCGGTACACGACGCGCCCGTTGGGACGCACCACACGTTCGCGGACCCAGCGGCAGCGATTCGGACCAACCCATCCCGGCCGCGCGCCGCAATTGCGAACCGTGCGGTAGTAAACACGTCCGAACCGATCCACGGTACGGATCCGGCGGGTGACGCATTGCACGTTGTCGACAAGTGTGGGCGCTTGCAGCTGCTCGGCGCCGAAGCGGGCTTGAGCTTCCTGCGGTGCCGCAAGGAAACCGGCGCCGAGAGCAAGAGCGAAGGCGGGGAGGATGATGGCTCGCATGGAGCATTCCTTATGTTTTGAGAAGGGGCTGACGACAACGATGTGTCTATGTCATGGTTCCTGAAGCCGGAATGAATCCCATGTTGTCACGCGTTGTCATTCGCCCCGTTCAGGCTTCGGATGCTGCCGAGTTGGTTGCCGCCAACCTCGCGAGCATCGACCTGCATGAGCCCTGGGTGTCGCCCTGCCGCGATCACGCGAGCTTTCTCGGTTATCTCACCCGCTGCGACGGGGACCGCTCCATCGGCTTCATTGCCCGTGAGCGGGAGAGCGGCGGGATCGTCGGCATCGTGAACCTGAGCGAGATCGTGCGCGGCTTCTTCCAGAGCGCCTATATGGGCTATTACGGCATGGCCGGCATGAACGGGCGCGGGTTGATGAGCGAGGCCGTGAGCCTCGTGGCCTCACATGCCTTCGGCGAACTCGGTCTGCATCGGCTCGAAGCCAATATTCAGCCGGGTAACCGGCCTTCCCGTGCTCTCGTCAAGCGTCTCGGCTTTCGTCAGGAAGGCTACTCTCCGCGTTATCTCAAGATCAACGGCGAATGGCGCGATCACGAACGGTGGGCCGTGCTGGCGGATGAGTGGCGCGGCTAATCCGTCTCAGGCAACGGCCCGAGCTTCTTCTGCAGGAAGAAGCGGCTGCCGCCGACAGGATAATCCTTGAGCTCGCCGAAGATCTCATATCCTAAGCGCTGGTAAAGTTTGAGCGCTTTGGGATTGAGCGTATCGATCCAGGCCGAGTGGCAGCCTCTGTTGCGCGCTTCCTCCTCGGCCATCGCGATGAGCTGCGTGGCGAGGCCCATCCCGCGAAAGGCCTCGGGCACGAAGAGGAGCTCGATGGCAAGCCAGCCGCCATTCATGCGGCCGCAGAGCCCTCCGACAGGTGCGCTGCTGTCGGGATCGCGAATGGCGATGGTGACATCCTGACCTGGCGGATAGTTGGCGAAGAGGGTTCTGTTGAAACTCCGGACGCCGTTGAGAACCACCTCGTGGAGCGTTTGCCCGTCGTCGACGAACGCGATTGTCGGCGCATGTATCATCAGGCGAACCTCAAGCCGCGATCCGCTTGACCGCCTCGATCAGCACACGCGCTGCCACATCAGCATCCTCGGTCGTGATCGACTCCGCCGGGTTGTGGCTGATGCCGCCCTTGCAGCGCACGAAGAGCATGGCGGAGGGACAGAGATTGGCCATCGCGACCGCATCGTGGCCTGCACCGGAAGAAAGATGCAGCGGCTGGATGCCGAGGCTCTTCACGGCATTCACAAGCTGCCCGATCAGCCCTTTGTCCATCGGCGTGGCGGGCGATTCCATGAACGGCTCGATGGTGAATTCGACGCCGCGCTTCTGAGCGGCAACGTGGCACTCGGTCACGATGTCCTCGACCATGGCGAGACGTACAGCATCGTCCGGCGAGCGGGCATCGAGAGTGAAATCGACGCGCGCTGGAATGACGTTGATCGCGCCGGGCTGCACCTGAGCGACGCCCACCGTCGCCACCGTGTCGGTGCGCGTGGAGCCTGCACGCTCCACGATGCCGATCATCTCGGCAACGGCCGCGAGCGCATCGCGGCGCATGGTCATCGGCACGGTGCCGGCATGGCCCGCTTCGCCGGTCACGTTGGCACGGGCCCGGGTGATGCCGTTGATGGCGGAGACGATGCCGACGGGCAGGTCCTTCGCTTCCAGGAGCGGACCTTGCTCGATATGCACCTCGAGATAGCCGCGATAGCGCGCCGGATCGCGGGCGAGGGCCGCTGCGCCCTCCGGGTCGCCGCCGAAGCGGACCAGCGCATCACGGAAAGTGATCCCGTCCTGATCCTTGCCGTCGAGCCAGGCCGGGTTGAAGCGGCCGGCCAGGGCCTGCGACGTGGAGAGGTTCGTGGGGAAGCGGACATTCTCCTCGTCCCCGAAGGCCACGATCTCGATGGGACAGGACGGCACGATGCCCTGCCGCTTCAGCGCTTCGACCACGGCGATGCCGAGCACCACGCCGAGATTGCCGTCATAACGTCCGGCATCGACGACGGAATCGATATGGGATCCGATGAGGAGAGCGGGAGCCTCGGGATTGGCGCCCTCAACGCGGCCGATCACAGAGCCGAGCGCATCGATATGCGCGTTCAGGCCCGCATCCTGCATCAGCCGGAGCGTGGCGTCCGCGGCCCTGCGGTGCGCGTCGGAAAGATAGAGGCGGGTGATGCGGCCGGGTTCGTCCGTGTGCTTGGCGAGTTCCTCGATCATCGCCATCACGCGGCGGCCGAGGGTGAGATCTGTCGCGTTTGTCATGGCCGCGAGAGTTTCAGGAACCGGCCTGCTTCGCAAGAGGAAGACGGGCCAGTTCCCAAACCCTTTTCAGCCCTTAGGCCGCCACGCCGAGCTTCTTCTGCAGGCTCGTCGACGACGTCGTGTATTGGAACAGGAGCTTCTTCTCAGGGTACACGTAGCGGTGCACCTTCTGAGCCGCCAGCGCCCCCTCGTGGAAGCCGGAGAGGATGAGCTTCAGCTTGCCCGGATAGGTATTGATGTCGCCGATGGCGAAGATGCCGGGGACGTTCGTCTCGAACTTCTCCGTATCGACCGGGATCAGGTTCTCGTGCAGGTTCAGGCCCCAATCGGCGATCGGGCCGAGTTTCATGGTGAGGCCGAAGAACGGCAGCATCACGTCGCAATCGACGGTGAACTCCGAGCCGTCGTCCTTGCGGATCACGGCACCCTCGAGAACGGGAGACTCACCCTTGAGGGAGCTCACTTGGCCGAGGTGCAGATCCATCTCGCCGGAGGCCACGAGAGAACGCATCTTCTCCACCGTGTGGGGTGCGGCGCGGAAAGCGTCGCGGCGGTGGAGCAGGGTCAAGCGCTTGGCGATGGGCTGCAGGTTCACCGTCCAGTCGAGGGCGGAATCGCCGCCGCCGACGATGAGGACATTCTTGTTGCGGAACATCTCCATCTTGCGCACGGCATAGTACACACCCGTGCCCTCATAGGCCTCGATGTTGTCGATCGGCGGCTTCTTGGGCAGGAACGATCCGCCGCCGGCCGCGATGATCACTGCCTTGCAGGTGAAGGTGGTTCCGTTCTCGGAGGTCTTGACCCGGAACAAAGGCGCCTCGGGCGTACCGATGGATTCCAGGCTCTCCACCATCTCGTTGAGGTGGAAGGTCGGGTGAAACGGCTCGATCTGCGCCATCAGGTTGTCGACGAGGCCTTGGCCCGTCACCATTGGGAAGCCCGGAATGTCGTAGATGGGCTTCTCAGGATAGAGTTCGGCGCATTGGCCGCCCACTTTCGGCAGGATGTCGATGAGATGGCATTTGATGTCGAGGAGGCCCAGTTCGAATACGGCGAACAGGCCCACGGGCCCGGCACCGATGATGACGACGTCCGTTTCGATATGGTCGGTCATGAACAGGCTCCTTCGAGAGACCCTTTCGAAAGCACGGTCTCTTCAGCTTTAGCAATGTGACAGGCTGACGGTCAGGCCCCGGTGGGAGCCAGGGTGACCTCCAGGCCGTCGAGTTCGGGGGTCCAGAGGATCTGGCAGGACAGGCGGGAATTCGGCTTCGTCACCACGGTGTCGAGCTGGTCTTCCTCCTCGTCGGTGGGAGGATAGAGCCTGTCAAGCCACTCCTCGGCGACGAAGACGTGGCAGGTCGCACATTCGCAGGCGCCGCCGCACAGGCCCTCGATCGGCAGGCCCCAGTCGCGGATGATCTCCATCACCCGCCAGCCCTCGATGGCCTCGAGAGTATGGCGCTGGCCGGCCCGGTCGGTCACATGGATGACGCCCATGAAGCGGGAATTCCTCTTTCGTGCGTTCTGGGATATGGCGCGGACGGGGCGCCGGATGGCTGCATATCGTCCTTTCAGCCCGTTCCGTCAACGCTTTAGCCTGGGGTTAAAGGTCTCGGTGCCCTCAAATCCCGAGGGTTTCCGCCCGCAAAGCCTCGTCGGCCATCAGCTCGGCCATGGGGCCCTGAAAGCGGATCTCGCCGCGCTCGACGACATAGGCCCGGTCGCTGATCCCGGCGGCGAAGGCCCAGTTCTGCTCGGACAGGAGCACGGCCACGCCTTCGGCCTTCATGGCGCGGATCGCCTCGGCCATCATCTGGACGATCACCGGGGCGATGCCCTCCGAGGGCTCGTCGAGTAGGATCGCGTCCGGGTTGCCCATGAGGGTGCGGGCGATGGAGAGCATCTGCTGCTCGCCGCCGGACATCTGGTTGCCGCGTCGCCCCCGCATCTCGGCGAGGTTGGGAAAGAGCCGGAAGAGTCGTTCCGGGGTCCAGGGCGAGCGGCCGGCGACAGCCGGGCGGCGGCCCGTTTCCAGATTTTCCTCGACGGTGAGATCGGTGAAGATGCGCCGGTCCTCGGGCACATAACCCAGCCCCAAGCGGGCAATCTTGTAGGTCGGAAGCCGGCCGAGGGTGTGTCCCCTGAAGGTGGCGTGGGTGGCGGTGGCCGAAATCAGACCCATGATGGCCTTCAGGGTAGTGGTCTTTCCGGCCCCGTTGCGGCCCACGAGCGCCACCACCTCGCCCGCATAGAGATGGATCGACAGGCCGAACAGCACCTGCGCCCGACCGTAGAAGGCGTTGAGGTTCCGGACGTCGAGCAGCACATCGCGTCTCATGCAGGGCTCACTCCTTTCGGCCGCTCCAGGGCATGCTCGTCGCCCAGATAGGCCCGCCGCACCTGAGGATCCTGGCGGATCTCGTCCGGAGTTCCGGCAGCTATGATCTGACCGCGCAGGAGCACGAGCACCCGGGCCGCATGGCCGAAGACCACATCCATGTCGTGCTCGGTGAAGAGAACGCCGATCCCCTGTGAGGCCGCGATGGACTCGGTGAGATCCATCAGCGCGGCCCGCTCGCGCGGAGCCATCCCCGCAGTAGGCTCGTCCATGAGGAGGAGCTTGGGCTCTCCGGCCAGCGCAATGGCAAGCTCCACCCGTTTCACATCGCCATAGGCCAGTGCAGAACAGGGAATATCGGCCGCCTCCGCCATGCCGACCCGCGCGAGCAACTCGACCGCTTTCTCGCGGTGACGTTCGCGCGCCGGAGACCAGAGCCGATTGCATTGGCGATGGCGACTGATCAGCGCCATCTGGACATTCTCGGCGGCACTCATCGACAGGAAGGTCTGCGCCACCTGGAAGGTGCGTCCGACACCGCGGCGGAAGCGCTTCTGCGGCGAGGCATGGGTGATGTCCTGATCGTCGAGCAGGACCCGGCCGCGATCGGGGCGCAGCTGGCCACCGACCATGTTGAACACAGTGGACTTGCCGGCACCATTCGGGCCGATGATCGCGAGCATCTCGCCACGCTCGACGGTGAACTCCACGTCGCGGGCCGCCACTACGCCACCGAAGGATTTGTGCAGGCCGTTCACGGCAAGAAGCGTCATGCGCGCTCCTCCCGCCAGTATTGCACAGTGCCGACAAGGCCACGGGGAAAGATCAGCACCATGGCGATGATGCTCAAGCCCAGCATCAGGCGCCAAAGCGAGGTGAGCGGCATGATGAGATCACGCAGGAAGTGCAGGACTCCGGCACCGACGAGCGGACCCATCACGGTTTGGATGCCGCCGAGAAGCAGCATGGTGAGCGCGTCGACGGAAGTCGAGATGCCGAGCAGGCTCGGATCGACGGAGCCGCGGGAGAATGCATAGAGTCCGCCTGCGAGCCCTGCGGCCGCGCCGGACATCATGAAGGCAAGCCAGCGATGCTGGCGGATCTTCAGGCCGATGGCTTCCGCGCGGGCTTCCGAGTCGCGGGCGGCGCGCAAGGCATAGCCGAAGGGCGCATCGATGATCCGTTTCAACAGCAGCACCGCGATGAGCGTGAGGGCGGCAGTCAGAAGGTAATAGGGCACCGGCCCACCGACCCAGGGGGAGGGCCACACGCCAACGATGCCGTTGTCGCCGCCGGTCACGTCGACCCACTGGAAGGCGACCGCATAGATGATCTGCGCGGCGGCGAGCGTCATCATGGCGAGATAGATGCCGGACAGACGCACCACGAAGGCGCCGATCAGCGCTGCGCCGAGAGTTGCAAGCGCAAGCCCGAGAGGAAGTGCCGCTTCCATCGATGTGCCGAACCATTTGACGGCGAGTGCTGCTCCATAGGCGCCGAGGCCGAAGAAGGCGGCATGGCCGAAACTCACGAGCCCGCCGACGCCGATGAGAAGCTGCAAGCTGAAGGCGAAGAGTGCGAAGATCAGGATCTCGGTCGCGACCTTGAGCAAGTAAGCATCCGCGACCAGCGGGAAACAGGCGAGCACCGCGATGACGGCAAGCAGGATATAGGTCCTGCCGGGAATAGGCTTGTGGCTCCCAATGCCCACCGCATGCGTGCCGCCGACGATTTCAGCGCGTCCGAAGAGACCGTAAGGCCGGATCGCCAGCACCACGGCCATGAGCAGGAACACCACGACGAGGGTGCTTTTGGGAAAGATCAGGATGCCGAAGGCCTGCAATTGCCCGATGATGAGCGCCGCGAGAAACGCGCCCGGCACGCTGCCCATGCCACCGACGACGGTCACGACGAAGGCTTCCGCTATGATAGAGAGATCCATGCCGGTATGCGCCGAGACACGCGGGATCTGCAGTGCACCGCCGAGTCCTGCGAGGAATGCGCCGAGAAACAGCGTACCTGTGAACAGCATCGCCTGATTGACGCCGAGCGACGCCACCATGTCGCGATCCTGCGTCGCCGCGCGCACCAGCACACCGAAGCGCGTCTTGCGCAGGAGAAGCCATACGAGCCCCAGCACGATGGGACCGGCCACGATCAACACGAGTTCGTAGGACGGAAAGCGCCGTCCAAGAATTTCGACCGGTGCGCGCAATCCCGGTGCGCGTGGCCCGAGAATGTCTTCCGGCCCGAAGACCTGCACCACGAGATCCTGTACCACCAGCACGACACCGAAGGTGGCGAGCAGTTGGAAGAGTTCCGGCGTGCCGTAAATGCGCCGCAGGAGCACAACCTCGATGATGACACCGATGATGCCGACGATGAGCGCCGAGGCCAGAATACCGGCCCAGAAGGTTGTGGGGCCGAACGAGAACTCGAGCAGGCGCGGCACCAGGGTTGCGGCCGTGTAGGCGCCGATCATGTAGAGCGAACCGTGCGCGAAATTCACGATCCGCGTGACGCCGAAAACGATGGTCAGTCCGCAGGCGGTGATGAAAAGCGATGAAGCGCTGGAGAGACCGCTGAGAGCCTGAACGGCGAGGAAGGAGGGATCCATCGCCAGCAATCCGCTAATCCTTCCGCACCGCCTTTACTTCGGCTTCGGTCGGCATGAACGAGGTTCCGTCCTTGTAGCTCCAATCCGCCATGCCGCCTGCTGCTCCCTGGCGCACGAGCTTGCCAACCCAGGCGCCCATGGAAGACTGGTTGTCGATACCGCGCATGGTGACGGGACCGATGACCGTGTCGAACTTCGCATCCTCGAGCGCCTTGATGATGGCTTCGGTCTCGGTAGAGCCTGCACGTTCCATGGCGTCGCGGATCATGTAGACGACCATGTAGCCGAGAAGCGAGCCGAGGCGCGGCGTCTCATTGTACTTGGCACGGTAGGCGTCGACGAAGGCCTTATGCTTCGGCTCGGTGATCTCGTCCCAAGGGTAGCCGGTCACGATCCAACCCTCGGGCACCTCGTCCTTCAGGGGCAGCAGCCATTCGGGCTCGCCGGTGAGGAGCGAGAGGACTGTCGTGTCCTCGAAGAGGCCGCGGGTATTGCCTTCGCGCACGAACTGCGTGAGGTCGGGGCCAAAGAGCACGTTGAAGATGCCGTCGGGCTTGGCTTGCTCCAGGGCTGATACGGTGGCGCCAGCCTCGATCTTGCCGAGTGCTGGATACTGTTCGGCGACAATCTGGGCCCCGGGCACGCGCTCCTGGATGAGGCGCTTGAACGCCTGTGCGGCTGACTGACCGTATTCGTAGTTGGGCGCGACGATGGCCCAGCGCCTCGCACCCGAAGCCTTTGCCTGATCGACCAGCATGCCCACCTGCATGGTGTTGTTGGGCCGGATGCGGAATGTGTAGCGGTTGCCCTGCGCCATGGTGATGGCATCGGTCAGGGGCTCGGCGGCGATGTAGACGATCTTCTTCTGATTGGCGAAATCCGCCATGGCGACGCCCACATTCGACAGGAACGAGCCGAAGAGCAGAATTGCGCCTTCGCGGGTCACCAATTCGTCCGCCACGCGGGTGGCATCACCCGTGGTCGCGCCGTCCTCGCGGGAGACGATCTCGAGCTTGCGGCCGAGAACCCCGCCCTTGGCATTGATCTCGTCGAGCGCGAGCTGCCAACCATTGCGATAGGGCACGGTGAAGGCAGCCTGTCTGGCATAGGAATTCAGCTCGCCGAGCTTGATCGGGGATTGCTGAGCCTGGACGGCCGGAGAACCGAGCGCGAGCGCCACTCCGAGGGCCAGCCAGCGGATGGTCGATGCCTTCGCCATTGCGTGTTCCTTGCAAACGAGAACCTGCGTGGATTTAGGGCCATTTCAGGTCGGAAGAAAGCCTAAACTGCCAAGCTTCGCGAATTCCTGTCTTGCTTACGCCTGGGAGGCAATGACACATTCGCCGCCTTCGTTCCTTAGAACCGGATAAGCCTCATGCTCCTCGACCGCGATACCGCCCATGCTTTCATGCCTTATCCGGCCGTTCCAGTCCCTCATGCTCCGAGCGGACCGCTATCCGGCCTGACTTTCGCGGCCAAGGACCTGTTCGACGTGGCAGGTTACCCAACCAGTGCAGGATCGCCTCACATGCTCGCCATGTCCGGTATCAAGACCCGGACGGCCCCGACGGTGCAGAGGCTTCTCGATGCAGGCGCCCGCCTCGTCGGCAAGACGATCACGGACGAGCTGGCCTTTTCCATGAGCGGCAAGAACGCCCATTTCGGCACTCCGGTGAACGGTGCCGCGCCGGATCGCATTCCAGGCGGCTCGTCTTCCGGCTCGGCGGCCGCCGTCTCGAATGGCTTATGCGATTTCGCGCTCGGCACCGATACGGGCGGTTCCGTACGGGCGCCGGCCAACCATTGCGGTCTCTTCGGTATCCGACCCACTCATGGGCGTGTCAGTCTGGAACTCTGCCACGATCTTGCACCATCCCTCGATACCTGTGGATACTTCACCCGCGATGACGCCACCTTCGTTCGGGTCGGCGAGGTGTTGCTCGGGAAGGATCATCAGCCCCTGCCGTCGACCCCTCGGGTTCTGCTGGCGCGGGATGCCTTCGCTCTTCTTCACAAGGACGTACGGGAGGCCCTGGCACCGGCGCTGCTTCGTGCGGAAGCCGCTCTCGGCGAGCCCGAGGAGGTCGACGTGGCTGTAGAGGGCTTCACCGCACTCTATTGGGCCATGCGCTATATCCAGAGTCGGGAAGCCTGGATTGTCGATGGGCCGATGATCGAGCGTTACAGCCCACCCCTCGGCCCAGGTGTGGCTGACCGGTTCGAGTTCTCGAAGGCGGTGACCGACGCCCAGGTAGCGGAGGCCAAGGTGATCCGGGCCGCGTTCCGCGAGCGGTTCGGCGCCCTCCTCGGGAACGATGCGGTGCTGATCCTGCCGACCATGCCCGATATCGCGCCGCTGCTCTCCGAGAGCGACGAAGCGTTGAACGATTACCGCAACAACGCCCTGAATCTACTCTGCCTGTCGGTCCTGTTCGGCTTGCCGCAGGTCTCGATTCCGCTCGCCTCCCGTGCCGGCGCGCCGCTGGGGCTATCTCTCATGGGACCGGCGGGATCTGACATGAGCCTCGTTACCCTGGCGAGCCGAATCGCCGCCAGCGCATCGACCTGACGGGACCCATCGCGCCCGGCGGGAGTTACCGCCAAAGCGAGGAAGCACGCAAACTGCCTCACAAGGGGAAGACACATGACACACCCAGCCGTTCATCCGGAAACGCCCCACGTGGCGGTGGCGAGTGCGTGCGTGCTGGGCGAGGGTCCCGTGTGGGATCATCGCTCGAACACGCTCTTCTGGGTCGACATCAAGAATCCCGGCATCTGGCGCTACCATCCGGAGACGAAGGAGCATTTTCGCGTCGACGCGCCCGAACAGGTGGGCTTCGTCGCGCTCACGCCCGACCAGGATGTGGTCGTCGCGGGCTTCAAGTCGGGCCTTGCCCGCTTCAATCTCAGGACGGGTGAGATGCAGCCTATTGTGTCGCCCGACAAGGACAAGCCGAACAACCGCATCAACGACGGCCATGTGGGGCCGGATGGTGCGATCTATTTCGGCACCATGGACGATGAGGAGAAGGAAGGCTCCGGCGCCTTCTGGCGCTGGGACGGCAAGGAGTTGACCCAGTTCCATGCCGGCATCATCGTCACCAACGGGCCGGCCTTCAGCCCGGACGGGCGGAGGCTTTATGCGACCGATACGGTCGACTGCACAGTCTATGTTCTCGACGCGCAAGGAAGCCAGATCGGCAAGCCGCGCCCGTTTGTGCGCTTCGGAGAGGGATGGGCTCATCCAGACGGCATGGCAGTCGATGCGGAGGGCTACGTCTGGGTCTGCCATTGGGGCGCCTCGCGCATCACCCGCTTCGCGCCGGACGGTTCGGTCGAACGCATCGTGCCGGTTCCGACCGCTCAGGTGACGAAATGCGCCTTCGGCGGGCCGGATCTCACCACGCTCTACATCACCACGGCCGCCATTAGTCGCGACCCGCATATCGACGTGATGGCGGGGCATCTCTTCAAGGTTGAGACCGGCGGCATCCGCGGCCTGCAGGCGCATATTTTCGAGGGGTAGGAATCATGACCATCGAGCGTTTCGGCTCCCTCGACGGGCAGGATGTGCTGCAGGTCTCGCTCACGGGGCCTGACGGCATGGCGATGCAGATTCTCACCTGGGGCGCCGTGGTGCGGGACCTGACCGTGCCGGTGGCCGGAGGCCCGCAGCGGGTGGTGCTGGGACTCAATTCCATCGAGGATTATGTCGCCCATTCCCCCTATTTCGGCGCCATCGTTGGGCGATATGGCAACCGCATCGGGAAGGCACAATTCACCCTGAACGGCGAGACCTACCGGCTCGACGCCAATGAGGGCGAGAACCAACTTCATGGCGGCAGCAAAGGCTTCGGCTCGCGCCTCTGGAGCATCATCGATCACACGCCCGACAGCCTGACGCTGAGCCTTGTGTCCAAGGACGGCGACATGGGTTATCCGGGCCGCCTCGTTGCGACCTGTACCTACACGCTCCTGCCATCGTCGCGCCTTCGGATCGCGCTCGAGGCGACGAGCGACAAGCAGACGCCGGTCAATCTCACCACCCACGGCTATTTCAACCTCGACGGCAGCCCCAACATTTCTTCCCATGAGTTGACCATCGCAGGCGACTTCATCACGCCGACCCGGGCGGATCTCATTCCCACGGGTGAAATCACGGCAGTCGCGGGCACCGATTACGACTTTACGACGTCACGGCCGATCCATGGGTCGCAGCACACCCTCTACGACATCAACTATGTGCTGCGCGGGCCCTATGGCGAGCTTCGCCACGCCGCGACTTTGGCGTCACGCCAGAACGGTCTTTCCATGGAACTCTGGACCACCGAGCCTGGCGTTCAGTTCTATGACGGTCATCTGATCGACATGCCGGTCCAGGGCCTTGGAGGCGCCAAGTATAAGCGCCATGGCGGACTCTGCCTGGAACCGCAACGCTTCCCCGACAGCCCCAATAAAGCCCATTTTCCGGAGTCTATCGTGGCGCCCGGACGGGTTTCCCGACAGGTCAGCGAACTCCGGTTCGCACGTCGAGGATGAGGAACTTCGCCCGAGGGTTAAGTGTTCTTTTTCGTAGGCGTTGCGTTTCCGAACAAAGACAAAACCAGAAGGAAAAGGCGCTCATGCCAGTGCTCGATGCGAAAGCCCTGGAGATCGATCCGAAGGGAGCGGCTTTCCTGAAGAGCGTTTTGCGTCCCGTTCCCGAGCCTCAGACGCCTCCCAAGGAAACGTCCCGGATTGTCAAGATCCGCTTCTATGCGCTGAAGCGGTCGAGGGAGCTCACGCCTGGCACGGCGTGACGGGCCGTTTCAGACCCGCCAGCTTGTCTCACGCATCTTCGACCACGGCCATCAGTCCACGCTTGGCGAGAAGCGCGTCCGCAGTTGGCAGGCGTCCGCGGAAAGCCGTATAGGCTTCGGCCGGATCGCGCAGGTTGCCGGCGGAGTAGATGAAGCGCTTCAGCTTGTCCGCCATGTCCTTGTTGAACGCGTCGCCCGTCTCCTCGAACGCCGTGAAGGCATCAGCGTCCAGCACCTCCGACCAGAGATAGCTGTAATAGCCCGACGAATAACCGTCGCCTGAGAACACATGCGTGAAATGCGGCGTGCGGTGACGCATGATGATCTCGCGCGGCATGCCGATTGCCTGCAGCGTTTCCTTCTCGAAAGCCGACACGTCTAGACTGCTCAAATCCTTGCGGCGGTGGAGAGCCAGATCGACGAAGGCAGAGGATAGATATTCGACGGTTGCGAAGCCCTGGTTGAAATTGCGCGCCGCCATCAGGCGTTCGAGCAATGCTTCCGGAATCGGCTCTCCGGTCTGGTAATGGGTCGCGTAGCGGCGCAGGATATCCGGCTGCGAGAGCCAGTGCTCGTAGAGCTGCGAGGGCAACTCCACGAAATCCGTCGACACAGCCGTGCCTGCGAGCAGCGGATAGGTCACGTTCGAAAGTAGGCCGTGCAGCCCATGACCGAATTCGTGGAACAGCGTGCGCGCATCGTCGAAGCTCAGGAGCGACGGCTCGCCCGCCGCGCCCTTCGAGAAATTCATCACGTTGACGATGATCGGACGGATGTCGCCAGTGAGCTTTTCCTGCGACCGGAAGGCACTCATCCACGCACCGCTGCGTTTGGACGGGCGTGCGAAATAATCGCCGATGAAGGTGCCGACAGGGTTGCCCTGCGCATCCTTCACCTGCCAAGCGCGAATGTCAGGGTGATAGCGTGGAAAGTCCGTCAGCTCCTCGAAGCTCAGACCGAAGAGTCTTTGCGCGGTCTCGAAGGAAGCCTTGATGATCCGGTCGAGCTGGAAGTAGGGCTTGATCGTCGCTTCGTCGAGATTGTGGCGTGCCATGCGGACCTGATCGGCATAATAGCGCCAGTCCCACGGCTCGATGACGATGTTGTCGCCGATGGACTGGGCCTGGGCCTGCAGGTCGTCGCGCTCATCCTTGGCCCGAGTGATGGCCGGGGCCCAGACGTCGTTCAGGAGCTTCTGCACGTTGTCGGGATTCTTGGCCATGGTGTCGGCAAGTTTGAAATCGGCGAAGGTCTCGTAGCCGAGAAGCTTCGCGCGCTCCGCACGCAAAGCCGCCGTCTCGGCGATGATCGCCTTGTTGTCGGTCGCATTGCCGTTATCGCCGCGCGCCGCCCAGGCCTTGAAGGCCTGCTCTCGCAGGTCGCGCCGCTTTGAGAATTGCAGGAAAGGCTCGATGCTGGAGCGGGAGAGGGTGATGATATGCTTGCCCTTCAATCCGCGCTCCTCGGCAGCCTGCGCCGCCGCTTCGCGTAAGAAAGACGGCAGGCCTTCGAGATCCGCCTCGCCGTTGAGAACGAGCTGAAAGGACTTCTCGTCCGCCAGCACATTTTGTGAGAACTGCGTGCCGAGGCTGGCCAACCGCTCGGTGATGGCGGCGAGTCGCTTCTTCTCGTCCGGTCCGAGCTTCGCGCCGGCGCGCTCGAAAATGGTGTTGTAACGGTCGAGAACGCGGGCCTGCTCGGGAGAAAGCCCGAGGCTGTCACGCCTGTCGTAGAGCGCTGCCACGCGCTTGTAGAGCGTCTCATTCATGAAGATGCTGTTGCGGTGCTTGGCAAGGATCGGCGCCATCTCGCGCTCAACGGCCTGGATCGCATCGTTGGTATGCGATCCGGCGAGATTGAAGAACACGCCGCCGACTTTCTTCAGCGTCTGGCCGCTTGTTTCCAGCGCCTCGATCGTATTGGCGAAGGTAGGTGCCTCCGCATTGTCCGCGATGGCGGCGATCTGCGCCTGCTGCTCGGCGAGCGCCTTGTCGAAGGCGGGCTTGTAATGCTCAGGCGCGATGCTCTCGAAGGGGGGAAGGCCGAAAGGCGTGCTCCACTGCGCGAGAAGGGGATTGCCTGTGAGAGCCGCGTCTGAAGCCGTCATGGTCGCTCCTGCCTTTTGATCGAGGGACTGCAAGTCTTAGTCGTGTCAGCCGTCCACGGGAAGAGGCCTTGAGCCTGTGGCGGCATCCACGCCGGCAAGATGCCGCTGCAGGAAGGCCAGGGATCGGGTCAATGCATCGTCCTCGGCCTCGCCTCTGAAGCCATGGCCCTGGCCGGGATAGACCTTGATCTCATACGGCACGTTCTGCTGGCGCAGCAAAGCCTCGACGGCATGGGCATTCGCCACCGGCACGATGGGGTCAGCCGAGCCGTGCAGGACCAGGGTCGGCGGCAGTTTCGAGGTCGTGGCAATCGCGCCCTGCGGCAGCGGCCCGAAATAATTCACCAGTGCTTTTACGCGAGGATCCGTGCTCGCCACGGCAAGCCCCAGCGCTGCGCCAAGCGAGATGCCGATAATGCCGATGCGGTGCGGGTCGACACCCGGATGATCCGACGCGAAGGCGAGCGCATCCTGTACGGTACCCATCCAGGGCATGAAGTTCTGGAACAAGGTGCTGAAGGAAGCCCGCTTCTCGCCGGTGCGATCAAGATAGTGGACGAGGTGAACCTGATAGCCGGCGGCCGCCACGTTGCGGGCGCCCTGTCGATATTGCGTATTGGTGCTCAAGCCATCGGCGCCATGCAGCATGAGAACCGCGGGACGAGCCGAGGATCCGGCCGTCTGAAAAGTCTCGACGGCAATGGCCTTGCCCTCGCTCTTGAAGCTATTTCGTTGGGCAGTGACGGGCATTGCGTTCGGCTGATCCTGTTGGCCATGAGCGGTCGATGAAGCAGCAAGGGCTGCACCGATCAGGAGATTGCGTCTGGTGAGGGACATGGAGTCAGACTTTGAGGGCCAGATCTTTGTGAAATAGAAGCGGATTCCCACGCTTGCAGATGGCAAAAGGTCCCAGCGTCCCTTCGGCGGATAAACCTTATTGCTACGCTCAAGGATCGTTTGACCGCCAGGGACGTTGTTTGCAGGTCGGCGAGAGCGTCTCGCGGTCCAGAAGAGATCCGTTGAATGCGTCCTGGTCCCCCTTCCATGCCTCCCTCGGAGACGGAAATCGAGCCGCCCGGCGTTCCGGGTCTCTCAGGGCTCATGACCCTGGCCGTCGGGGTCGTGGTGCTGGCCGCCCTCTATGTGGGACAGGACGTCTTCCTGCCGGTGGTGCTGGCGATTCTCCTGGCCTTCGTGTTGGCTCCCTTCGTTGAAGTGCTGCGCCGGTGGCGTCTCGGCCGGGTGCCGTCCGTCATCATTGCCGTCCTGGTCGCTCTCGGGATCATCGTGTCTCTTGGTGCCATCATCGGCTTCCAGCTGGCGGGTCTGGCGAGCGACCTGCCGCGCTATCAGACCACCATCGAGACGAAGGTCGGCTCCCTGCGTGAGGGAACGCTCGGAAAGCTGCCGAGCCTCCTGAAAGATTTCGGCCGCCGCTTCGACCGGGCCGTTGCGGAGCCTCCGCCGGAACAGGCTCCTGCGTCACCCACTCCCGCCGCCCCGCCGGCGCCGCAAGAGACCGGTCCGCTGCCGGTCGAGGTCCATGAGCCGGAGCCGACTCCCGCGCAGATGGTCCGGGACGTTTTGCTGCCCGTGCTTGAGCCCCTGGCCACCATGGGCATCGTCTTCGTAGTGCTCGTCTTCATCCTCATGCAGCGGGAAGATCTGCGTGACCGGATGATCCGCCTGTTCGGGGCGAGCGATCTCCATCGCACCACGGTGGCCATGGACGATGCCGCACGCCGCCTCAGCCGGTACTTTCTGATGCAGCTTGCATTGAATGCCTCTTTCGGGGTTGTTGCTGCCATCGGTCTCTGGCTGATCGGCGTACCGAGCCCGGTTCTCTGGGGCGTGTTCGCCGCGCTGATGCGCTTTGTGCCCTATATCGGCTCGTTCCTCGCCGCCGTGCCGCCGATCCTGCTGGCGGCCGCTGTCGACCCCGGCTGGTCCATGGCGCTCATGACGCTGGCCTTGTTCCTCGTCGGCGAGCCCCTCATGGGCCACGTGGTCGAACCCGTCGTGTATGGGCAGAGCACTGGCCTCTCGCCCTTCTCGGTCGTCATTTCGGCTATCTTCTGGACCTGGCTCTGGGGGCCCGTCGGCCTTCTGATCGCCACGCCCCTGACACTTTGCCTCGTGGTGTTGGGCCGGCATGTGGAGCGGCTCGAATTCTTGGATGTGCTGCTCGGCGACAGGCCCGCGCTGACGCCGGCCGAGAACCTCTATCAGCGCATGCTGGCAGGCGATCCGGACGAGGCCTTGGAATCGGCGGAGCTTCTGCTGAAGGAGCGCTCACTCACATCCTATTATGACGAGGTTGCCCTAAAGGGTCTGCAACTCGCCGCCAACGATGCGACACGCGGCGTTCTCACCCAGCGCCAGCTTGATCAGGTCAAGGACGTGATCAGGGCTCTGGTGCAGGATCTCGGCGGTCATGAGGATGTGGAACCTCACCCGACCGAGACCGAGGACGAGCCCGTTGCCTCTCCCGTCAGCGAAAGGCCCGCCAACAAGGAGCCTGCCGTTACCAAGCCGATGCCGCAGGAACGCAATATTCCGGAGGCGTGGCGAGCCGAAGGAGCGATCCTGTGCATCGCTGGTCGCGGCCCGCTGGACGAAGCCGCATCGGAGATGCTGGCGCAACTCCTGAGCAAACACGGATTCGGAACCCGTGTCGTTCCTCATTCCGCCGTGTCGCGCCGTGAGATCTTCAATCTCGACATGACCGGTGTGCAGATGGTGTGCATCAGCTATCTGGAGATCAGCGGCACACCAGCGCATCTGCGCTATCTGCTGCGGCGGCTGAAGCAGAAGGCGAAGGCTCCGACTCTCGTCGGCCTCTGGCCTGCGGAGGATGTCGTTCTGAAGAATGAGTCGATGCGCGCCACGCTCGGCGCCAACTACTACGTTTCATCTCTGCGCGATGCGGTGGTGCAATGCCTGAAGGTGGCGACCGGCGAGGAGAAGCTGCCGGAGCCGGCCAATACGCCGGCTGTCGAAGAGACAACGGCAGCCAAGCGGCTGCCGTTACCTGCATGATGATCTTTTAAGCTGCGACTTCCGTCAGGCTGCCTTCTTCCGTTCCAATCGCGCCTTGATGCTCGCAGGATCCGCGCGTGGCGTCGCCGCGAAAAGCGTCTTGGTGTAATCGTGCTTCGGATCGGAGAACACCTCGTCACGGGTGCCGTATTCGACCGCCTCGCCGAAATACATCACCATCACCTCGTCGGCGATGTAGCGAACCACCGACAGATCGTGACTGATGAAGACGTAGGTGAGGTTGAACTCGTCCTGCAGATCGGCCAGCAGGTTCAGCACCTGCGCCTGCACTGAGAGGTCGAGCGCCGAAACCGGCTCGTCGAGAACGAGCAGGCTCGGATTGAGCATCAGGGCACGGGCAATCGCGATGCGTTGCCGCTGACCGCCGGAGAACATGTGCGGATAGCGGTTGAAATGCTCTTCGCTGAGGCCGACCTTCTTCAACATCGCCATGGCGCGATCACGCCGCTCGGCGGCCGGCACGTTGCCGTGAATCACCAGAGGCGCACCCAGCACGTCGCCGATCTTCTGGCGCGGATTGAGCGAGCCATAGGGGTTCTGGAACACGATCTGCACTTCGCGCCGGAGATCCTTCGTGAGGTCTCCCTTCGCGATATCGACCTTTTTTCCCTGAATGAGGAGATCGCCGGACGTTGCCGGGTCGATCAGCGTGAGGATGCGCGCAAGCGTGGACTTGCCGCAGCCGCTTTCGCCGACGATGGCGAGGGTCTTGCCTTTCTCGACCGTGAAGCTCACGCCCTTCACGGCATGGACCGTCCTGCCCTTGGAGAAAAGGCTTCCGGGCATATGATAATCCCGGACGATATTCCGGGCTTCGAGAACAACACTCATGATACGGCCGCTCCGGCGATCTCGCTTCCGTCCTTGAAATAATCCGCGATGGTAGGCAGGCGGTCGCCCGTCGCGTTGTCAGGCAACGCAGCCAGGAGAGCCTTCGTGTAGTTGCTGCGCGGATTCTCGAACAATGTCAGTACGTCCGCCTCTTCCATCTTGCGGCCCTTATACTGAACCACGACGCGATCGGCAGTTTCTGCGACCACGCCCATATTGTGGGTGATCATGATCATGCCCATCCCGTGCTCGGCCTGAAGCTTCACGAGAAGGTCGAGAATCTGTTTCTGGATCGTGACGTCGAGTGCCGTGGTCGGCTCATCGGCGATCAGAAGCTTCGGATTGCAGGCGATGGCCATGGCGATCATCACGCGCTGGCACTGGCCGCCGGACATCTGATGCGGGAACGAGTTCAGACGCTCGGCGGGGCTGGGGATACCGACTGCAGTCAGAAGCTCGATGGCGCGGGCGCGCCGCTCCTTCCGCCCAAGGCCGAGATGGAAGCGCAGCACTTCCTCGATCTGGAAGCCGACCGTGTAGCACGGATTGAGGCTTGCCACCGGCTCCTGGAAGATCATCGCAATGTCCTTGCCGACGATCTTGCGACGCTCGGAATCGGACAACTTAAGAAGATCACGGCCATTGAACGTCATCTTGTCGGCCGTCACCTTTGCCGTCCACGGCAGAAGGCCCATCACGGCGAGCATCGACACGGACTTGCCCGAGCCGGATTCCCCGACGATAGCCAGAACCTCGCGCTCGTCGACCTTGAGCGACACGCCATCGACTGCCCGGAACATGCCGGCAGAGGTCTGAAACTCGACGACGAGATTCTCGATTTCAAGAAGCGCCATGATCAGGACCTCTTCAGCTTCGGATCGAAGGCATCGCGAAGGCCGTCACCCAGAAGATTGAACGCGAGCACCGTGATGAGGATGGCGAGACCGGGGAAGGTGACGACCCACCAGGCGCGAAGCACGAACTCGCGGGCATCGGCCAGCATCGTGCCCCATTCAGGCGACGGAGGCTGTGCGCCGAGGCCAAGGAAGCCGAGCGCAGCCGCATCCAGGATCGCGGTCGAGATACCGAGAGAGGCCTGCACGATCAAGGGAGCGGTGCAGTTCGGCAGCACTTCCTTGAACATCAGGCGCATCGTGCTGGCGCCGCTCACGCGGGCAGCCGTCACGTAGTCCTTCGAGGTTTCCGTGATCACCGCGGCGCGAGCAAGGCGTACGTAATGCGGCAGGATCACCAGGGCCACCGCCAGCATGGCGTTCATCAGACCTGGGCCGAGCACCGCTACGATCACGATGGCGAGCAGGAGGCTCGGCAGGGTGAGGATGATGTCCATCAGGCGCATGATGAAGATCTCGGTCAGGCCGCGGAAGAAGCCTGCGACGAGGCCGAGCACGGTGCCGAGGATGATCGAGATCGTCACCACCACGATGCCGATGAGGAGCGACAGTCGGGCACCGTAGATCAGACGGGACAGGATATCGCGCCCGATGGGATCGGTGCCGAGCGGGTAGGACAGCAAGCCGCCCTCCTGCCAGAACGGCGGCTTGAGCGCGATGGCGGTGTTTGTGACATTGGGATCATGAGGCGCGATCACATCCGCCAGCAACGCCACGATCACAACGGCAACGATCACGACGAGACCGGCGACGGCGCCGTGGTTGGCGCTGAAATAGCTCCAGAACTCGCGTAGGGGGTGGGGCGGGGTGGCCGTCGGCGCTGCGACGGCCGGAGCTTCCATGGTTTCAGTGGTCATCGCGTATGCCTGATGCGAGGATTGATGAGGCCGTAGGCAAGGTCGACGAGAAGATTCACGCTCATCACGACAACGCCGAGCAGCAGGGCACCGCCCTGCAGCACCGGATAATCGCGGCGGAAGATGGCATCGATGAGCCATTTGCCGACGCCCGGCCAGGAAAAGATGGTTTCCGTAAGGATCGCGCCGGTGAACAGCACGCCCACCTGCAGGCCGATCACCGTCACGACGGGGATGAGCGCATTGCGCAGGGCATGCAGGGCGACGATCCGGAATCGGGTCAGGCCCTTGGCCTTGGCCGTGCGGATGTAGTCCTCGCCGAGCACTTCCAGCATGGCCGAACGGGTCATGCGGGCGATGACGGCGAGCGGCACCGTGCCGAGGACGATGGTGGGCAGGATCAGGTGTCTGACGGCAGACCAGAACGCCCCCGGCTCGTCGGAGAGAAGCGTGTCGATCAGGAGGAAGCCGGTGATCGGCTCGATATAATAGAGCACATCGATGCGGCCTGACACGGGCGTGAGATCGAACTGCACCGAAAAGAGCAGGATGAGAATGAGGCCCCACCAGAAGATCGGCATGGAATAGCCGGTGAGCGAGATGCCCATCACGCCGTGGTCGAAGATCGAATTTCGTCGGATGGCCGCGATGATGCCTGCCGGAAGACCGAGCACGAGAGCGAAGATGATCGCGCAGAGCGCCAGCTCGATAGTGGCCGGGAACAGGGCCGAGAATTCGTTGAGAACCGGCTCCTGGGTGATCATCGACTTGCCGAGATCGCCCTGCAGCACGCGCGACAGGTAAATCCCGTATTGGACGAAGATCGGCTGGTCGAAGCCGTATTCCTTGCGCAGCTGTTCGTGGCGGGCGGGATCAATGCCGCGCTCGCCGGCAAGCGTTTCGATGGGATCGCCCGGTACGAGGCGGATCAGGAAGAAGGCCAGCAATGTGATCCCGATGAAGGTCGGGATGATCAGGCTGACGCGGGTCAAAATGAATCTGAGCATCGTCTGAACATAAAAAGGCGGAGCGGCTTTTTTGAGCCGCTCCGCCGTAGGTTGAAGGGATTAGCTTACTTGCCCTTGATGTCCACGCCGTAGAACGTGTGGCGACCGAACGGCGAGAGCTTGAAATCCACGACTTCCTTGCGGACCGGCTTCAGCTGCACGGCGTGAGCCACCGTGAACCACGGAGCCTGCTCCTTGAAGATCTTCTGAGCTTCTTCGTAGAGCTTGGTGCGCTCGGCCTGATTGGTCGTGACCTTGGCCTTCGTCACGAGATCGTCGAAGGGCTTGTAGCAGAACTTCGCGATGTTCGAGCCCGACGCGGACTGAGCCGAGGCGCAGCCGAGCAGGGTATGCAGGAAGTTGTCCGGGTCGCCGTTGTCGCCCGTCCAGCCGAGCTGAGCCATCTGGTGCTCACCGGCCTGGGCCCGCTTGCGGTACTCGCCCCACTCGAAGCTCTTGATCTCGGCCTTCACGCCGATCTTGGCGAGGTCGGCCTGCATCAGCTCGGCGATGCGGCGTGCATTCGGGTTGTAGGGACGCTGAACCGGCATCGCCCACAGGTCGGTCTCGAGGCCGTTCGGGTAGCCGGCTTCCGCGAGCAGCTTCTTGGCCGCTTCCGGATTGTACTCGTCGTCCTTGATCGAGCTGTTGTACGACCACATGGACGGCGGGATCGGATTGATGGCAGGGACGCCGGAGCCGAGGAACACGGCATCGACGATCGCCTTCTTGTTCATGGCCATGTTGAAGGCCTTACGGACGCGCACGTCGTCGAAGGGCTTCTTCGTGGTCTGGTAGGCGAGGTAGCCGACGTTCAGGCCGGCCTGCTCCATGACCGTGATGTTCGGATCCTTCTTCATGGCGTCGAGGTCAGCCGGGTTCGGATACGGCATGACGTGGCATTCGCCCTTCTGGACCTTGGCCCAACGCACGGAGGCGTCCGGGGTGATCGAGAAGACGAGGTCGTCGAGCTTCGCCTTGCCGTCCCAGTAATCGGGGAAGGCCTTGTAGCGGATGATCGCATCCTTCTGGTACTGGACCAGATAGAACGGGCCCGTGCCGACCGGCTCTTGGTCAATCTTCTCCGGGGTGCCGGCCTTCAGCATGGCGTCGGCATATTCCTTCGACTGGACGCCTGCCCACTGCATGGCGAGATTGGCCAGGAACGGAGCTTCCGGCTTATTCAGGGTGACACGGACAGTGTAGTCATCGACCTTCTCGACCGACTTCAGCAGGGCGGGCATGCCCATGTCGTTGAAGTAGGAGTGGTTCGGGCTCGTCACCTTGAAATAGGGGTTCGCTTCCTTCCACTGACGCTCGAACATGAACACGACGTCGTCGGCATTCAGGTTGCGGGTGGGCTTGAAGTTCTTGTTGGAGTGCCACTTGGCGTTCTTGCGCAGGTGGAAGGTGTAGACCGTGCCGTCAGCCGAGATGTCCCACTTCTCGGCGAGGCCGGGGACGACCTTCGTGCCGCCGCGCTCGAAATCGACGATGTTGTCATAGATCTGCTCGGTCGCGTCGAAGGACGTGCCGGTGGTGTTGACGCCGGGATAGAAGTTCTCCGGGCTGCCCTCGGAGCAATAGACGAGGGTTTTAGCGGCCAACGGAGCGGCGGCCAGGAAGGCCGGAACGCAGATGGCTGCGAAAAGGGCTGATTTTTTCATTACCTTGGTCCTCTGAGACGGCTCTACTCGTGGCCGTTCTGTGACGGAGTTAAGGTGCGAAGCCCCGATAATGTCAATCTGTCCATGCAACAATGGATAATTTTTAAGGGAAATTTACCATTTTCTGCCCATGCGACAGTCGGAATCGGCGGTTCGAGGGGTCAATTCTCCGCGATTCTGGACGGTTTTCGGCCAAAGTCGCTCAAAATGCCCTTGTTCACAATTGGCCAAGCGGGGCGACACTTTTCAGAGGGGCGAGCGTCGATCCTGCTCAGCCGCTTCCGTGACCTTCGCGGCCAGATCGTCGCGGCTGAAGGGCTTGTGGAGCATCAGATAACCGTCCGGCAGTCGCTTTGGATCGGCATACCCGGTGACGAGCAGGATACCGAGATCGGTTCGTATCTCTCGTGCCTTGTCGGCCAAGTCGGTTCCCGTCATGCCGGGCATCGCAAAATCGGCAATGAGGAGATCGAGCTGATCATCGGTCCTCAGGATATCGAGGGCTGACGATCCATCTGCAGCCTCCACGACCCGATGCCCCATCTCGGTAAGATAGGCGGCAGTCACGGTTCTCACTTCCGCATCGTCATCAACGAGCAGAATGCGCACCTTGGGCGCATCGGGTGCGGTCGCCTCCTTCTCATGAGGGCTGTCTTCCTGTTCGACGGCTGCGCGGGACAGGTAAAGCTCGACGGTCGTGCCCACTCCGACCGTACTTTGGATCGTGACGGTACCGCCGGATTGCTGCGCCAGCCCGTAGACCATGGGCAAGCCAAGCCCTGTTCCCTTGCCCACCTCCTTGGTGGTGAAGAAGGGTTCGAGCACCCTGGCCAGAACCTCCGGTGGAATGCCGCTACCCGAATCCGTGACAGAGATCACCACGTACTCGCCACCGCTCAAATCGGTAATCCGTCCCTCGTCCACCGCCTCATTGCGGGTCGAGAGAGCGAGGGTCCCGTTCTCGACCATGGCGTCGCGGGCGTTGATGCACAGGTTGAGGATCGCAAGTTCGAGCTGATCCGGGTCGACCATGGCTGTCCACAGGCCGTCGGTGAGATGGCGCTCGATCCGGATGACCCCGCCAAGCGTGCGCGTCAGCAGGTCGTTCATGCTGGTGATGACCTGATTGACGTCCACGGCCTGAAGCCGCAGGTCGCGCTGGCGGCTGAAGCTCAGGAGTCGCTGGGTCAGGGAGGCGCCGCGCTCCGCCGCATAGGTGGCGTTCTGCAACAGCCGCGTCAGGCGGGGGTCGTCGGGCGCCCGGCGCGAGGCAAGATCGAGGCTGCCAAGGACCGCCATCAGCAGGTTGTTGAAGTCGTGCGCGATGCCGCCGGCAAGGGTCCCGAGAGCCTGCATCTTGTCCGCCTGCCGCAGGCGCATCTCCATCAGCTTGCGCTCGGTGATGTCGCGCTCGATGGTGGCAAGGTGCTTGACGGCTCCAGCCTCGTCGAGGATCGGGATATGGTTGATCAGGAACCACTGGGTCGTGCCGTCGGTCGAGGTCCGCTGCTCGACGATCTCGTCGGGGGCACGCGCTGCAATCGCCCGGCGCTCTGCCTCCTCGATCATCCTGGCTCGGTCCGACGAGACGAAATCCCGCTCCTTATGGCCGAGGCAGTCTTCGGAATTGCAACCGAGGCTTTGCGCCTTGCTGGCGTTCAGGCGGACGAAACGGCCGTCGAGATCCTTGAAGGAGATCAGGTCGTCCGTACTCTCCATCAGCCCGCTCAGAAGCGCACGCTCGGTATCGAGCTTGCGGGCCAGCATGCGTCGCTGGTAGGCGGCGGCCACTATATTGGAGAGGGCGGCCGGATCCCAGGGTTTTGGGACATAGGCCATGATGCGGCCCTTGTTGACCGCACCGATCACTGCCTTGAGATCCGCATAGCCGGTGAGAAGAATCGCATCGGCGTCGGTTTCGTGGCGGGCCCTGGCCAGAAACTCGTCGCCCTGCATCTCGGGCATGCGCTGATCCGAGATGATGATAGCGATGTCGGGTTCCTGCCGGATGATGTCGAGCGCCTGGACCGGCGACGAAGCCGTCAGCACCCGGTAATCGTTCTCGAACAGGTCCTCGATCGCGATAAGGATATCCGGCTCGTCATCGACGACCAGGATCGTGCCATTGGTTGAATTCATCTCGCTCGACAAGGTCATGAAACAATATGCCTCGGGATCGTGATGGTGAAACCGGCGCCCCCCCGGGAGCCTGAATCCACCGCAATCGATCCTTTGTGGGCCTGGACGACGCTATAAGCGATAGCCAGGCCAAGTCCAGTTCCAGACCCGACGGGCTTGGTGGTGAAGAACGGTTCGAAGACGCGCTCCCGCAATTCCCCTGGAATTCCCGGACCTGTATCGCTGATCTTGATGGTATAGGTTGTCTCGTTACTCTCAGTTTCAATGTCTATGCCGCCGGTGCCCTTGATCGCGTCGGCGGCGTTGCCGATGATGTTCATGACCACCTGGTTCAGAAGGGCGGGTGAGCAATAAAGGTCGGAAACCGCATTGTAGCGTCGCCGCACGTCGATCCGGGTGCCGAGCTTATGGCCTAAGAGAGCCAGTACGGTCTCAATGGATTCCGGCACGTTGACCGTCTGAAAGTCACCTTCGTCGAGGCGAGAAAATCGTCTCAGGTTGAGAACTAGATCCTGAATCCGGGCAAGCCCCAGCTTCATGGCGCCGACGCGATCTCGGGATTTCTGCACCTGCCGCTCAAGCCCTGCCTCGGATGGGAGTTTCGAGGCGATTTCGGTGAGCAGCTTCTCCACCGTGCCCTGATGCGCCTGGATGAAGGCAAGGGGATTGTTGATCTCATGGGCAATGCCCGCCACCAGTTCGCCGAGAGACGCCATCTTGGCCGCCTGGACGAGCTGGGCCTGAGTGCCCTTCAGGAGATCGTTGGCTTCCTCCAGCTCACTGTTCGCCTTGGCCAGGGCCTCTGCGGAGGCGGCCTCCGCCTGGGCCTTGGCGAGGGCCAGTTCCCGCTCGCGCAGTTCCGCCTCGATGCGCCAGTTCTCGTCCTGCATCAGCTTACGCCGAATGAGCGCGCGGATGCGCACGCGCATCACGTCGGCTTCGACCGTGGAGGGGACGATGTCATCCACCCCTGCGGCAAAGGCACGTCCGAGCAGGTCGCCCCCTTCCTCGTTGCCGAGGCCGACGATGGCAAAGCTTGGAGCATCCGTGCCCGGCAGGGGCGCGAGCCCGCGATAAAGGTTCAGCTGACGGCACAGCTCGATGCCGTCGAAGCCAGGGCTGAGCAGGTTGACCAGGATGCAGTCCCAATTGGCATCCGGCAAGCGAACCTGCCTGAGTGCCTCGACTGATCCTGGGACCGGCGTCACCGCATAGCCTTCATGGGCCAGCAGATTCTGCAAATAGGTGCGGCGTGTCGGGCTGTCGTCCACGATGAGGAGGCAGGCCCGGCGGAAGGCACCGAAGCTGGGGGATTGCCGATCCTCCCTGGAATCGCCAAGCGGGGACGAGCGCCGGCGCAGCAGCGCCTTGATCCGCAGAACGATCAGCTCCTGCTCGGCTGATTTGGAGATGTAGGCGTCCGCGCCGCTCTCAAGGCCCTGACGCTCGACGGCGCGCTCCCGCGCCTCCGTCAGCATGATCACCGGGATCGCCCGCGTCCGCACGTTGAGGCGCATCTGGCGGGTCAATTCGTCCCCGTTCATCCCGGGCAGATGATAATCGGCGATGACAAGGTCGGGCAGCCTTTCGTTCAGACTATCGAGAGCGGCTTCCGCCGTGGAGCGCCAGGAGACGCTGAAGCCGTTCGTCTCGAGCATATGGCGCAGCTGCAGCGCCTGGGTCTCAGAATCCTCGACCAGGAGAATCTCGGCGGTCTGGGCAACAGTGCCCGCGCTCATTCGCCCTCTCCCCGCACCAGCCTCAGGATCTGGGGCGCGATCAGGTCAAGGGGCAGGCTGACATTGACGCCGCCCATGCGGGCCGCCGCCGCTGGCATGCCATAGACGACGGCGCTGCTTTCATCCTCCGCGAGCCCGTAGCCTCCGGCCCGACGCAATTCGACGAGGCCCTGCGCTCCATCCTCGCCCATGCCGGTGAGGATGACGCCGAGCCCCCTGTGCCCCGCAGACCGCGCAATCGACTGGAACAGCATGGTGGCCGACGGCCGCTGATTGCTTAGGGGAGGTTCGCTGCTCACCTTCAAGGTTCCTGCAGGAGACAGGAGCAGGTGCCGGTTGCCGGGCGCGACATAGACACGGCCGGGTGCTGGGATCTCCTGATCCTGCGCGATGCGGACGTCCAGAGGCATCAGCCCATTCAGCCAGGAGGCGAAGCCTTCCATGAAGGGAGCGCCCATGTGCTGGACGAGGAGAATCGGAAGCGGAAAGTCCTCCGGGAGGGTGCCCAGAACCTTGGCGAGCGCCGGCGGCCCGCCCGTGGAGGCGGCAATGCCCATGATGCTCGGGCGCGTCGCCTTCCATTCGGTCTCTCGCCTGGGGGCTGGGGTGGCACTCTTGTCGCGCCATGGCGCGAAGGAGCGCTGCCGGACCACCGGCACTTGGCTCATGATGTAGAGCTGAGTGCAGATGGTGCTGGCGATTCCGGCGTAATTGACGCTGGAAAGGCCGACGGGCTTTTCCACCACTGTGAGTGCGCCGGCGCGGAGCGCATTCATGGAGATCTTGAGAGAGGAATCCTCGATGCTGTCGGCAATGACCACGATGGGCGTCGGATGTTCCGACATGATCCGGCGCGTTGCCTCCAGCCCGTCCATGCCGGGCAAGCGGATGTCCATGGACACCACGTCCGGCTGCACGCGGCCGATTTCCTGAAGCGCCTCCTCTGCCGAGCTGACGGCCGCCGCGACCACGAGGCGCGGATCGCTGGCGATGATATGGACGAGCAGCTGACGGACGACGAGGGAATCCTCGACGACCATCACCCGGACCCGTGGCTGGGACGCCATACTCATCGCCTGAAACTCACAACACCTGCCCGATCGTTGCCAGGAGCTCGCGCTGATCGAACTTCTGCTTGGTAATATAGGCGCTCGCGCCGAGATCGAGACCCTTGCGCACATCCTCTGGGTCGGCGCGCGAGGTCATGAGGATCACGGGAAGGGTGGACAACCGCGGATCGGTCTTGATCGCCTGCAGCAGGCCGAAGCCGTCCATGCGCGGCATCTCCACGTCAGCGATGACGAGGTCCACGATGGCCTCGCCCGAACGCAGGACGTGAAGAGCATCGATGCCGTCGACACTGAGGAGAACCTCATAGCCCTGCGCCTCCAGAATGCTCTTCTCAAGGGTCCGGGTGGTGATGGAATCGTCGACCACGAGGATAGTCCGCGACCGCCGCTCCTCCTCGGGAGCCCATTGCGCAAGGCCCAGGCCGCCGGCGGCGAGCCTGCTCTCGTTCTTGACCCAATGCTCGACCAGCTTGTCCGGGCTCAACACGAGGGCCGGCATCTCGTTTTCCAGCAGGATGGTGCCCGACACCAGCTCGTTCAGCCCGATCGCCTGGACATCGCTGACCAGCATCGTGCGGACGTCATGGAAGGTGTTGACGGCAAGCGCACAGGTGCGGGAACCGTGGCGGACGATCACGGCCTTCACGTGTCCTGCCTCGGTGGGGAGGGGGGCATTCGGGGATCCTGTCAGGGCTGCAAGGGCGACGACTGGCACGATAACGTCCTGCCCCCCGATCTCGATCCGTGCCGTGGGACGGCCTTCCACACTTTCCAGCGTTTGGGCCGGCAGTCGCAGAAGCCGCTCCACCGCATGGGAGGGCAGGCCGAACATTCGCTCTTCCGCTTCCAGAAGCAGCAGCGGCTGGCGCGCCGCCGTGAAGGGCACATTCAGCAGGACCTCAGTCCCGTGAGGATAGCGCGGCCGTAGCAGAACCGAGCCCTGCAGCTTGCGGACGGCCTCCGCCACGACGGATAGGCCCATGCCCCGGCCCGCAAGGCGATCGACCTCGCCCGCCGTCGAGAAGCCGGGTGCGAAGACGAGGGACAGCAACTGATCCATCATCGGTGGCGGATGGCCTGTACTCCGCGGCTGCAACAGCCCGCGTTCGATGGCGACCTGCTCGATGCGCGCCAGATCGGGCCCGCGTCCGTCGTCGCGAACACTGATGGCGAGACGCCCGCCGCGAGAGGCCAATTCCAGGGTTATCTCGGCCCGTTCGGGCTTGCCTTTGGCGACGCGTTCCTCCGATGACTCGACACCGTGGCTCACCGCGTTGCGGAGGAGATGCATGACAGGGTCCTTGAGCGCCTGAAGCACCTGCCGGTCGACCTGGATATCGAGGCCGATGCTGCGCACGTTTATGTCCCGCCCCGCCTTGCGGGCGATCTCGCGCACCATGTGGCCGAAGCCGCCGAATACTGTCTCCGCCGAGACGAGGGAGACGCGGTCGATGTTCTCGCGGACCTGTCGTGCCGCCTGCTCGATGGTCCAGCTCGCCTGCCGCCTGTCACGGGACAGGGCGGACAATCTGCGAAACAGCGCCTTCAGGCCTTGATCGAAATCGCGCAGGCGCGGGGAAAAGGATGCGTTGCTGCGGCCCTGCGGCGCTGTGGAATTCAAGGCATTGACCTGCGCATGGAGCTGATCCCAGCTTCGCCTCAAGCCGCGAACCTCCAGTTCGATTTGCCGCAACGTGTCGTCAATTCCCTCATCCGCCTGCAGCTCTGCCAGAAGCTGGTGCATGGAATCGGACAGTTCTTCCATCTGCTCGGCGGCAACGCGGAGATAGGATCCCGTGCCGGTATCGGCAGGTGCATCTGTCTTCGGCGCAACCGGTTCAGGTTCAAGCGCTGCAGGTTTCGGCACCGGCGCCGGAGACGTCTGCGGTTCCGGCCGCCTCAGAACATCCGCGACGAGATCCTCGATGAGGTCGAGATTGTGCCGCACCGTTGCGATGGCGGGCTCGTCCAGCGATTGTTGCCCTTCGAGCACTTGCGAGAAGAGCGCTTCGAGCTGGTGCGCGACCTCTTCGACCGCCGGCAGATCGACGGCGCGGGCGGCGCCTTTGAGGCTATGCGCACGACGAAAGACATCCGTCAGATCGATCTCGCCCGCACCCGCATGATCGAGCGCGGAGCGGATCGCCTGGAGATGTTCCCGGTGCTCCGCGTCGAAGGCCGCGAGAAGCTGCTTGCGGATATCCGTCACGATGTGCGCGTCCTCATCATCGACCGCTTACAGGCGATAGCGCTCGGCAAGGCCGAGCAATTGCTGCGCAAGAGTGGACAGGTTGGCGGCCGCCGTATCGAGCTGGCGCGTGCCGGCGGCAGTCTGCTGGCTTGCCTGGCGGATGTTCTGAAGCGCTCCCATCACTTGCTCGATGCCGAGCTGCTGCTGATTGGTCGAAGCGATGATCTGCTGGAAGGTCTGCACGCTCTCCTGGATCTGTCCCGAAATGCCCGTGATGGTCTGCTGCGTGATGTCCGTGCGCTCCTTGCCGGCAGAGACGCGCTTCACGGCTTCCTCTGTGAGCATCACGGATGAATTGATGCCGCGCTGGATGTCGCCGAGGATCGAGCGCACCTGCAGCGTCGCATCCTTTGCCTGATCGGCCAGCGTCTTCATCTCTGACGCCACCACCGCGAAGCTGCGCCCGTTTTCGCCGGCTGCGGCAGCTTCGATGGCGGCGTTGAGGGCGAGAAGATGTGTGCGCTCCGATATGTCGTTGACCGATGCGATGATCTCGCCGACGGCTTGCGTCTTCTCGCTCAAGGCGACGATGTTTTCCGCCACCGCTTCCGCCTGTTCACGAATGGCATCCATGGCACGAGCGGTTTCCTCGACGGCCTGCAATCCCGACATGCTGGTTTGCGCCGCCGCCTGTGCCGATGCGATGACCTCCTGCGCGCGCTTGCCGATTTGTGTGCCTGAATGCGTGATCTCGTCCACGGTCGCGGCCGTTTCCTGCACGGCGGCCAATTGCTCTTCGACAGAGGCCGCCTGTTCCTGGGTCGAAGCACGGATTTCCGCGGCTGCTGCATGCAGGTTCTCGGTCGCCTCCCGGCTCTGCTGCGCGAGCTGTCGCAGGCCGTCGACCATGGTGTTGAGTGTGGAACCGAGATGGCCGATCTCGTCCTTTCCCGTCATGGCCATCTGACCGCCGAGCTCGCCACGTCCGACCCGCTCGACGAAGCCCATGAAAGCGCTGAGTGGACCTGTGATGGAAGATCGCAGAGCATAGGTGATCAGGATGCTCAGGAGACCCGCGCCGGCCACCGCGAGGATGATCGACATGCGGCTCTGCTCATAGACCTCGGCGACCCGCTGCTGCCCGATCGTGATCGCTTCGCTCAGAATGCTGCGGGACTGCGTGAGATTCCTGTTCCAGGATTCCCGGCTGGTGTTCAGGGCGCTTTGAGTGCCGATAACCGCCGCGAGGTCATTGTTCTGCAGAGCCGCAAACTGCCGTTCTGTGGTGGAGCGCAGTTGACGCAGGTCCGCGCCGGCCCGGTTGAGTGTCTCGATGATGCGCCGCCATGCATCCGCTCGCTGTGACGTGACCGACCGTGTGGCAAAGTCATTCACCGTTGCGACCGCCTGCGCGAGGGACGCTTCAGTCGCATCGGCCTGCTGTTGCCATGACCGGGCCAGGTCGTCGTTGGCCACCTGCTGCTGGCCAAGCGAGCGCAGGAAGAACCGGGAGAGGACCTCCTCCCGCACGCTGCGCATGGCATTCTGCTGCTCGCCGACATCCTCGATCTGACGCATCAGAGCCAGATCGCGCGTGACGATCGTTTCCGTCGATTGGCGGACATCGTCGAGCTGGTTAAGGGTATAGACGCCAAGGCCGACCATCAGTGCGACGATGACGGCGAAGCCGAGAAGGATGCGGTTGGCGATCGAGATCGTCACGTCAGGCTCCAGGAACAGATGAAGAGGATAAAAGGGGGCGCAGAAGGCGCTCGGTATCGAGAAGAGAGAGCGTTTCGTCTTGGTCGGCAGATCCCGCCTGAACCTTGCCGTATCCGGTGACGGCGTCATTGCGGAAGCCGGCCGCTTCGTCGCCAGACACAGGCAGGATGTCCGCGACGCTGTAGGCGCGCTCGACCCTCAGCGCTACCTGCGGCTGCTCGCGTCGCAGCAGGACGAAGTGCTGGTCCTCGCTATCCGTGGAGGATGGCTCAAGGCCCAGCGCGAGGGCGAGATCGATGACGCTCACCAGTCGTCCGCTCCGGCCGAACAGGCCGATCAGAGCTGGCGGACCATCCGGGACGGGCATGCATTTCTGAGACGGCAGAACTTCCGCCACCCCGTTGATGGGAAGACCGAAGCGCTCACGGCCTGCGCCGCAGACCAGGGCGCGAGGCAGGGCCTCTACGGACGCTGCCGCTGCATCCTTGCGGGTTGCTAGAAGTTCCGTGCGCTCGTCGAGGATCTGCTGCACGCGCTCCTCGGCCGAGCGAACGCGGGTCCATTCCATCAGTCTCAGCTTACGGCGCACCGATTTCGCCACACTCATCTCCTGCGCTTGGACGACGTTGCCGCTTCGAGATGGATGCGGACGAGATTGCGCAGATCCACAGCGGTGAGCCCGTCCGCCTCCTCGAGGAGGCGGTCGTCAGGCATCGCCGCCGCAATGCGGGCCGCATTGGTCAGCGCGCGCCGGCCAGGACCGGATCGCCTTTCCGCGAGCAGCAGCAGTCCAAGGTGGTAGTGAGCCATGGCAAAGCTTTTATCGAGATAGATGCTTTTAAGGAAGCTTTTCTCAGCGCCATCACCCTGTCCGAGGGCCTGCAGGATGAGGCCATGGTAAAAGTGAAGGGCCGCGCTCAGCGGCTGATCGACGAGGGCTTTCCGGCAGAGAACATCGGCGGCGGCGAAGTCGCCTATATTGGCTTGCGCCCTGACCGCGTCCAGCAAGACGTCCAGAGCCTGCGGGACAGCGGGCGAGGCAGGAGCGTTGGATGGCGCCTTCGCAGGACGTGGGAGCGCATGCCGCTTGGCCGGTTCCACGCGCTTCGGAATAGGCGGTAACGGGGCAAGATCCTTCAGAGGCAGCGCAGGCCGTGCGAAAGGCGGTGCCTCCCCCGGGCCTGACCGATAGGCCACCGTTCCCGGTAGATTCAGGGTCTGCATCATGGCGGAGAAGGCAGGATTGGGCTCGGCATGGCCCAGCAGCATCCACCCATCCTCCGCGAGGCGGTCATGCAGCACCTCGACGATCCGGATCACCGTGTCCGGATGAAAATAGATCAGGACGTTGCGGCAGAGGATCAGGTCGAAATCGGTGAATTCGAGCGGCGACGTGCCATCGAGAAGGCTCAGAAGGTTATGCCTCTCGAAACGGACCAGCGAGCGGAATTCCGGACGCACCTGCCACTGATCCTTTCCCGCGCTCAGGAAATAGCGTTCCCATTCTGCCGGCAGCATGGACCGGAGCGCCCATTTTCCGAATCTTGCCTGCTTGGCGACGTTGAGAAAGCTGTCGTTGATGTCGGTACCGATAATGTTCACGCGCCACGTCCCGAGATCCTCGCCGAGGATCTCGTTGACGAGGATGGCAACCGAATAAGGCTCGGCTCCCGTCGAGCATCCTGCGCTCCAGATCCGCAGCCGCCGCGTGGATGTCTTTCTCTCGATGATCTCGGGCAGGATCGTATCGCGCAGCGCCGCGAACTGCTCCGCATAGCGGAAGAAGAACGTCTCGCCGATGGTGATCTCGGTTTCCAGCTTGCCCCATTCGGCAGGACCCGAAATCGCGTCGTCCAGAAAGTTCAGATACTGCGTCGAATCGGAAAGGGCCGTAGCGCGCAGGCGCTTGCGCACGCGCTCCCAGAGCAGGTCGTCCTTGTCCTGGTAGTAGAAATGTCCCGTGCGCTCGATGATGCGGCTTTTCAGTTCTGGAAAGCCGGCATCGATCAGCGGAACGGCGGCGGCGCATGCGGCCATCAGGCCGGGACCGCCCATTCGCGGAGCCGATCCTGTGCCTGGCGTCCAAGCTCTGCCAGAGTCTGCTGCTCCTCAGCAAGGAGGATGCGCTCGGCTGAGAGCAGGTGGACGAGACGTCCATCCCATGTAACCTCCGCCTCGACGCAGCCGTTCAAAGTGCCTGCTGCGCTGACGGACGAAAGCTGGGACGTGTCCACGCTCGCAACGTCCAGTACCCGGTCGACAAGGAGCGCAGATAGTCCCGATGCGCTGAACCGATCGATGAGGATCAGATGCCGATAGAGATCCGCCTCGGCATCATCCTCGACACGCAGAAGGCCGAACAGCACATCGAGCCGAAGAACTGGAACAGCGTGGCCGCTGAGGTTGAAGAACCCTGCCACCGGACGAGGCAGGACGGGAGGGTGCCACAGGCGCGGCAGCGGCAGAAACTCGCGTGCGGCGCTTCTGTGCAGGGCACAGGCGGTGCCGCACACGTCGAACACTATGATCTGCAAACTTGCCATGGGGTTGGGTCGAGGGAGGAAACCGGTGGAGGGCTCAAGCCAATTCGATCATTAAATAGGTGCGAAGCCCGGTCTGACAACCGCGGAGTGTCGGCGGTTAGAGCATGGTTGGGCGCGACCCTCTGGGTCCGCACGATGCACTAGAGAGAGAGATGTTTGATCCCGGGGTTTGATGGTGCATTCTTATCGCCGGAATGGAGGGATGCGCTATGGGCCAGGTTCTCCATGGGAGCGCCACAACGACAGAGGCAGTCCGTCGAGCAATACAGCAT